>PSRH01000059.1 GCA_003175915.1 Candidatus Melainabacteria bacterium
AGCAGCAGTGCGCAAGCTAGATAGGTGAATGGTGCTCCGCAAAAAACGTATCCAAAGCCACCGAGCACCGGACCAGCTATAGCTGATATCTGCCATATAGCTGTGTTCCAGGCTGTTGCATTACCGTATAACCGTTCTGGCACTGCATCAGCTAACATGCCGAACACGGCTGGCCCATAAAATCCACGTGCTAGTCCAGTCAAAGCGATTACGAAGAAAATAGAACCAATCAGTAGTTCCTTTATTGTCATGAAGGCCGACGAGATTCCAAGTAGGATGAGACAGATCATGAAGCTGCCAATTGAAAACAAGGCGATCTTGCGTCGTTCTATTACGTCGGCAAGATGACCTGCATAGAGAGCGATTCCAATCGAAGGAACAACTTCGGCTAGGCCGATGAAACCCAGAAAGAGAGGGTCTTTTGTGAGAGCGTAAATTTGCCAGCCGACAGCGACCCCCTGAGCTTGGGTGGCAATGGTGACTAATAGCCTGGCTACCAACAGCATGCGAAAGCCGTGAATTTTGATAGCCGCGTATGGATTGTCGGTCATGGAATTCCGTTGAGGCCCGCCCTCCGAACAGGAGCAAGCTCATTAAATGTCACGCGTATCGGCAAGGCATCTAAGGAATTGTATCATTGGCAAAGGTGCCGATTCAGGAACTATACTGCGTTCTGTTGGATAATCTCATCGATACAATCAAAGACGAGGATTTTCGTTTGACTTCACAAAACCATAGCAACAACGGTCATGTGGACCTTAAGGCCCGCGCTCGCCTGGAGATGGTCGAAGCCGGATTCACGCCCGAATTTGAAAAGCAAGTGGTGGCCGAAATAAAGCAGTTGGTGAGTAAACCGCCCGTTGCCGACGCAGGAAGCCAACGAGATATGCGCTCGCTGATCTGGTCTTCTATTGATAACCCGGAATCAAAAGACCTGGACCAACTGGAATATGTGGAGCGACAGCCCGATGGCAAAGCGCGTGTGATGATCGCCATTGCTGACGTCGATTCGTTTGTGCCGAAAGGGTCTGCTTCTGACCAGCATGCTTTCCACAATACTACTTCGGTTTACACAGGCGTTGCCACATTCCCCATGCTGATCGATGATCTGTCCTTCAATCTCACCTCTCTCATACAAGATGTTGATCGTTCGGCGATTGTCATTGACCTGGTGATCGATCAAAAGGGAACGCTCGTCAGCCAAAATGTCTATCTCGCTCTTGTTCGCAATCGCGCCAAGCTGGACTATCTATCAATAGGATCGTGGTTTGAGAAAGGAGGAAATCCACCTGATAAGGTGGCAGCCATACCAGGTTTGAAAGAACAACTCCTTCTCCAAAATCAGGTGAAAGAGCAAATTCGCACTCTGCGCCGTGAGCAAGGATCGCTTCATCTGCAGACGACCGAGGCGCAAACAGTAGCTGAAGACGGAAAGGTTCTCGATATTCAGGAAGTCGAAGAAAACCAGGCGCGTGATTTAATTGAGAATTTTATGGTCTCGGCCAACATTGGTATTTCTCACTTTTTGGAAAACAAAAAACTACCCTCGCTGCGGCGAGTTGTAAAAACTCCAGAGCGTTGGCCGAAGATCGTCGAGATAGCTGCAGAATACGGAGTGGAGTTGCCGGCAAAGCCAGACGCAAAAAGCTTAGCCAGATTCTTACTCGATCGCAAAGATGCCGATCCGCTACGTTTTCCCGATTTATCTCTGGCAATCGTCAAATTGCTTGGGCGCGGTGAGTACACAGTTGAAATTCCTGGTCAGGCTGATCTTGGGCACTTCGCTCTGGCCGTTCATGACTATACTCACGCAACCGCACCAAATCGCCGCTATGTTGACCTTGCTACGCAACGCCTGGTCAAGGCAGTGCTGGCCGGGCAGGCGACGCCGTATACGCTGGACGAGCTCAATGGTGTAGCCAATCAATGCACGGAGCGCGAGCACGCGGCAAAGAAAGTAGAACGGATCATGCGAAAGGTAGCTGCCGCAGTGTACCTCAGCAAGCACATTGGCGAGACATATGAAGCACTAGTTACGGGCATCAATGAAGATGGCACGTACGCCCGCTTGCTCAAACCGCCGGCGGAAGGAAAGATTGTTAAAGGCGAACGCGGTTTGGAAGTCGGCGACAAGGTGCGATTGAAACTTTTAGCCGCCGATCCCGAGCAGGCATTCATCGATTTTGCTTTAGTGAAAAAACTAGGAAAGGCACCTTAGATCGGATTCTAGGATTTACACATGCGTCCGTAGCCTTCCGCAGCAAAAGTAAGAGGTTGACTTGGGCCAACTTGTCGGCCATCGAAAAATACTGCGATATTGCGTTCGATCCCATATATGTCCGGATGTGCCAGGCGCTTCTTATTGAGTAATGAGACTATGTTCCATTCATCATGACTGCCCCGGCTGAAAGCCGAACCTGCTTTTATGGCATAGTAGCGAAAGAAGTCCTGGCGGCGCTGGTGCCAGAGAGCCCGCTCCTTTTCCTTGGTTAAATCTAGTGGACGGCAAACCCCCTTTTTCTCGATGCAATCAAAATCATTCTTGAAATTGTCATCCAGGGAATACTTTCTGGCAAAGTATAGTTCAACCGCTTGAGATAATGACCGCGCTTCGCTGAGAAAGAAATCTTGCACGTCAGTTGGGCCAATGAAATAGAAGGCATCGAACAAATTACCGGTATCAGAAACTATGGCGTTGGCTCCCGAGTAATAGGAATCTTCAACGATCACCTTTGTCCACATTCGCATGTAATCACCACCACTAGGTGGCGTTGTTTTCATCAAGTGGGCGACATCTACATTTCGCCCAGTTTCCCTTTTTATGGCGGCGGCATGCTGATACATCAGTCCTACCCCTTCCTTGGTTTCCATTTGATATCTAGATGGATTTAGGACAAAAAAACGCTCTCCCCATCTGGCCAGAAGATTTCGCTCGACGGCTCCGGCAATATCGACATTTGTGCTGTAGTGCCCGCCACCGGCAGAGGATATTGGGCAGCTCTGAAAAACGATCGTCCTGCCCTCGGCCTGAGCGCGCATCACATCTGCTTTCACCAGTTCAGCCTGCCGGTCAAACAGTTCGAGCCAATCGCCTGTGTGCCACTCAAATTCAATGGGAAAATCCGCCACCGGTCGGCCTGTGCAAAGTCCCGGCCTCACTAATGGATTGTTCGTTTTCATATACTAGGTCCTTTGGTAAGCGAATCTGGATCTTTCAATTTTCCTTCGGCAAAACTGCAAGCTGAGAGTATAACGCCTCGGAAGAGGGAGCCGTTCGTTCTACAAAAGCCTACCTTGAATTTTGGGTAAGGGCCCTTTCCCTTGGGAAGAGGGGGTTTTCGGCACTGGCTTGAGCCAGGGCAAGGGCAGTCGGAAAATTCCCTCCCCGGAATGATGCTTTTTAGCCAGCCTGCGGCTATGTTGAATGCAGGTGGCGTAAATGCATGACGGATAAAGAAACGCCCCTCAGTTCTCTGGGCATTATAGACACCTAACATAAACAGGTGGGCTTGTTTTGAGGAGAAACAGCCTTGTATTCAAGCATGAATAGAAAAATACTAGCTTTACTAGAAGATCCAAAAAATTTGCAACAGGTAAGCGAGTGCCTGGAAGAATCGGGACATTGCGTATTTAAGGCAACCCGATTTGACGTTGCCATGCAAATCCTGGACCGCCAGCCGGTGGACTTGATTGTCTCTGATGTACATTTGCAAAATGGAGGAGACATCTTCGATTTTCTCGTGCGCGTGCACGTCAGTCCCTTACTACAGAACGTTCCATTTGTATGCTTTAGCTTTCAACCAACTGAATTGGCAGAATATTTGGCTACAGGTGTTCAGACAGCTGCCAGGATTTTAGGAGCTACCTGCTACATAAGCATGCAAGTATTCGATCCAAACGAATTTGCCATGCGGATCAATGACTTACTTTCCAAGAGATCAAGTAGCGAGTATTCATCTATGGAGCGTTACCAGGAGAATCAGCTTTCCCGGTAAGGTGTTCCACTTTTGCACCGGCCATGGTGCATAAACTAGGATCTACGAAGAGGTGCGGGCTTGGGGCGGGCATCGTCCCGAAAAGCTGCGGTACCTAATTTAGGAAACGTCTCTAGTCGTGGAAGAACCTGAGAATCACGCCAGTAGCGCCGGCGATGATCAGACCGCAAACGAAGAGGAATTTGAATACAGCCACCGTGCTTATGAATCCTGTGTCTACTCTTAATGGGTAGTAAAAACAATAAGCACCGACACCAGGGATAAGGTTGTCGATGCGAATCAGATCAAAGCTATTGTATATGGCCGATGATTTTTGTCACGGGGTTACAACTATAGAAAAACCTAACGGATTAAGTGGCTCAATTTTTCGCCAGCAAATTACCTAAACCGTTTTCAATGAGGAATTCTTGGAATTTCGACCTGAGATCGCCGCGCTCGTCCTGGTCGACGACTTTGAAGGGCTCAATTTGCCTTTCATAGCAAGTTGCCCTAGAAGAAACGAGCGGATGTCCTTGCAGGTCAAAATCGTTGATCAGGAAATTGGCCCGGACGATGCCATCCGAGACAGGCCTATAGGTAGCAATCGTTTCTTCCTTAAAAACTTTCTGCTCTTGGCCGATTGATTTACCTGAGCGAGTCACCTTAGCCAGACTATCAACCGTGATCTGAGTTGTTGAATTAGCAACTAGGGATATCCTTTCAATCGTCTGATGGTCCACGAAGGATTCCGTCTCCAATGTGCGCTCAATGGGGGTGCAGGCACAATACCAGATTCGGCCCAGGCTATCGCACTGCGTACCAACCACGCTCCTTCTCAGGGTGTCAATTCTCATCGGTTCGCTAATAGTTTGTATGCCTTGTTTGTAGTCATAGGCATCTAAGACCGTCTCTTCATTAGCTTCCCAGGTGCCGGCCAGCCAGCGAGGAACTGGGAACCAGGAATTAACCCCGAGTGCTTCTTGGTTGGACAGAGAAGCAGTTCTGGCACAAAAAAAGTTCGTTCCGGTGAACAGGCCATTTTGAGTAATTTGCTTAATCGTATTGAGTAAGGCACTTAATAACAACAGAAAGCTCAATAGCAAAATCATCGCTATTGGCTTGCTGACTGTGATGTTTCGTAGATCAGTGGAACTCATAGCCACCTCTGCCGAAGGTCAGCCGCACTTCTTGATATCGTGATTCCTTGTTCCGATGCGATTTACCCGGTTATTGTTCCGGCTAATCCATTAAATGCTCTTTTGAGCAATTTCTTGGTCGCCTTCCGGTTCGACCTGTAAGAGCGGCAGACCCTTTATCCAGGTATGTACCGGTATGGCAAACATATTAGCCAGCCCAACTAGATTACCCATGTAACCCGATCGTCTGGCGCTAAATTGGATCCAGGCCCTCTCATCAGTGCGTACCTTGTAGCCGACGTCGGCCAAGATGGATAATCCATCGGCATATTCTTTCCGAGTTAGATGAACACCGTCCGTGCCGGTAGCGCCGAAGTAGTCGCTAATCGACTGGATGCAGGTACAGCTCAACCAGTAAAAAAGATCCGCTTCGCCTACGGCCACATCCTCGACACTTGTCAACAAAATCGAAGCCGCGTCTAGCATTGCTCCCATGGCACTCAACCAGGATTCGTCTTTGTTCGACGAACGAAAGTAGACGAGTAAAGGATAAGCCCGATGGCTTTCGAGAATTGAAGCAGCCCATCCCTCCCAATGTAAAAAAGACGGCCCCAGGTTTGTTAGCAACTCCAATTCCTTATATCTCAAAAGCAGTACCAGCCCCGACGGCGGCGTTCCGGCTCTGCTGCGCAAAGTGTTCACAGTCTGTTCACGCAACTGCAACCAGTTCTGGATCGTGAATAAAAAGGAAATGACCAGAGCCATGAAAACCAGCCCGCAGAGAGCACCAATCAGTACCACGGCGCGAGTAATTGGTGCAGACGCCACTACATCACCATAGCCAATGGTAAGAACGGATGCTCCCGCGAAATATAGAGCCTCGCCGAAATTTTTTATATGTGGCGTTACGCTTTCCCTGAAGGAATACAAGATAAGGGCATAGCCGGATACCATGAGGACAAGCCAAACTAGCACTAGAAGAACAAAGCTCACTGGACCGAAAGTTTCCAGCATTTCCGTTGACACCCTGTTGAAGGGACGGGTGAGGGCCATTCGTTTGTAATTCGGCCACAATACGTGTCCAAGGAGAAACGGCGCGATTCGGAAAAGCCGCGATGTGATTCGAGGTACGATCACCGATTTGAAAACATCAAAGAGAACTAGAATAATCAGTGCTAGTCCAAGCAGTCTGTATACAATGTTCATCTTTCTTGCCGAATACGGATGAGTGCGAGCCTCTACTTGGTTGCTTGATCCATCGCACGTGCTTCGGGACGAATCTTCATTGACGTATCAACGCAATATTCTCGGTCCTTCCATGTCACTTTGATGCCGGTTATGACACAGAAGGCTGCGTAAAGGTAGAGCGCGGTGAGCGCCAACGCACCCACTGGCACAAACAAAATATGCCAGAACTGAAGGCCCTTATAATGCAGACCGGTTCGCCAAAACCAGAACGATATGCAAACAAACTGAAAAACAAGCATTGCTGTGATTGGAGTTGTATCCGGCAGATGCGCCCCTCGGGCAATCATATCCGCGAAAGCAACAACCGAAACGTATGGCGCCACTAAACCGAGATTCAAAAGAATTAGCACGCCCACAAGAAAAACCGGGTTGCAGTCAATCAAGGCGTAGAGATTCTTGCTCCACCCTCGCCAGAGGTCAATAAGGTCGGTATACATGCGCACGCTATAAAGGGGCCTGCCATCCACTGCGGTAATACGGAAGCCCTCACTTTTTACCACGCGAGCCAAAGCAATGTCATCGAGAATTTGGTCTCTAACGCTATTGTGACCCCCGATCGCTCGATAGGCATCAGCTTTGATCAGAGTGTATTGACCGTATGCATAAGCACGGGGATTTCTATCGTCGTTGACTTTATTGAGTGGATCACCCAGAAGAAATGAACCGAGAAGCACGGGCATAATTGCACGCTCCCAGAAACTATAGAGCTCCTGCACGGGCATAAACGATATCAAATCAACCTGGTAATTATTCGCAGAGGCAACTGCGTCTCTAAGCGAGTTGGATTGATGGCATGTGTCCGCGTCGATAAAGGCGAACCATTCTCCTTGCGCGTGTCTGCTGGCATAGTCTAAGGCGTTGCATTTACCGAGCCAACCGGCACGGCTTTCTCGACAGGAGAGCGTCTTGAGAGAAAGATGCTCACCTGCCACTTGAGCAATGATTTGACCAGACCGATCGGTTGAGCGATCGTCCACGACGATAACTTCATAATTTGGATAGTCTTGATTTAGCAGGGACTCCAGACATCGCCTGATTTTCCGTTCTTCATTCCTGACGGGCACCATAACGCTAACAAAAGGAAGGTTGCTATCGCTTGTTCGCACGGTCCTGCGGAAATTCAGAAAGAACACGAAAGTGGTGGCTCCGAGCAATAGAACCACCAGGGTGTCCATGGCTACAAACTGAGTAAAATTCATCAACTGTAATTATCTATAAATGCCGCGCTCTTCAAAAGAGCCAGACGACTTTGACAAAGATACTATCTGAAATTTGTTTGCAATCCGCTAAGCAAACACAATAGAAGCGGGCCCATCATACCACACAGCCTGTTCAAGCTTCCCGTAGTGTCCATAGGGAGTTCGGCATGTTCATGTGATATAAAAGACCCGGGCCGAACTCAGTCATACCCATATGCTCTCAGGAGAATAATCCGATGCTTATCGCTCCGCCAAAATCTACCGTCCCTCCCCTAGCCCTCACCGGTGTGCTTGTTGGTCAGTGGGCAACGAATGCCCTCTTTACTGCAATCGACCTCGATATCTTTGCACCGATTAAGGATGGGCAGACAACAGCCTCAGCCATAGCCAAGAAGCTGAAGCTTGATGAGAAAGGCGTAGCTGTCATCCTTGACGGTCTGGTAGGAATGCAACTTTTAGAGAGGAAAAACGGGGGATATAACCTCACTGATGTGGCAGAGCTCTATTTGTTGAAATCTAGCCCCTTGTACCTGGGCGATTTTTTCGCCTTTGGACGTGGTCCCGGGGCCGAGGCCTGGAAGTCTCTGGGTGAAGTAATTCGCACAGGTAAGCCAAAGCAGGAAGTGAATAAGGAAGAGACGGCCGAAAAATTCTTTCCCGATCTGGCTGCTGCACTGTTTCCCTTGAATTACACGACTGCCGCAATGGTTGCTGACGAACTCAAGATTGACAAGCTGGCTGGAGCGCCGCATGCCCTGGACGTTGCAGCCGGAAGTGCAGTTTGGAGCATTCCGATGGCGGAGAGGTGTTCGAATTTAAAGGTCGACGCTCTGGATTTTCCAGTGGTTCTTAAAGTGGCTGAGCGTTTCACGCAGAAATATGGCGTACAGGACAGATATCAGTATTTGAGCGGTGATTGGCGCGAAGTAACGCTTCAACCAAACAGCTACGATCTTGTCATCCTCGGTCACATCCTGCACTCGGAGGGAGCAGCAGCCAGCAAATTGTTGCTTGACAAGCTGCAAAAGGCCGTGAAAAGCGGCGGCCGTATCGTTATCGCCGAATTTATGCCGAATGAACACCGTACTGGTCCTTTGTTTCCACTCTTGTTCGCGATCAACATGTACTTGCAAACCTCGGATGGTTGTGTCTTCTCTGTGGCGGAATTGAAAAGCCTGCTTGAGTCTAATGGCTTCCACGAGGTGAAGCGGCTTGACTTACCTTTCTTCAAGGGTGAATCACCGGTGGTAGTGGCAACGAAAAAATGATCGCCGGAGAAGGAAATCGCTCAAACAAGACGACGACCCAGGTTCTTATCTTTGACGGCTTTGAAGAATTGGATGCGCTGGGCATTTATGAGCCTCTAGCCGCGGCCGGTTTTGACGTCAAACTCGTCTCGTTGAGAAAGCAGGATGTTGTCACGGCTGCATACGGTCTTAAGGTCATTCCCCACGATCTCGTCCGGATCGATAACAAGCCGTCGCTGCTTTGCATACCTGGTGGCGGTTGGCTCAGTCGCGCACCACAAGGTGCCTGGGCAGAAGCGGAGCGCGGTGATATTTTGTCAACGATTAGAGAATTTCACGCAGCCGGAGTAACTCTGGCGGCAATATGCACGGGCGCATTACTGTTGGCCAGGGCAGGGCTTCTAAAAGATCGCCACGCCACTACAAATCATCGGGCCATCGAAGAATTGAAGGCGCTAGGTGCCAGAGTGATCAAGGCCAGAGTCGTTGACGATGGTGACATAGTTACCGCCGGAGGCATCACGTCCAGTTTGGATCTGAGCCTCTGGTTGGTTGAACGATTCTGCGGTGCGGAACAGTCGATCAAACTCTCCAGTAATTTGGAATTCGAAAGGCGAGGGACCGTTTGGACGAAGCAATCCTAGGAACGATGGAAGAGGAAAGCAATGACTCATAACTTCGATGAAATAATCGAGCGAAGGAGTTCAGGTTGTTTCAAATGGACCCAGTACGAAGCTGACGTGCTACCAATGACCGTAGCAGATATGGATTTCAGAGCCCCTGGACCGATTCTCGAAGCACTTCAGGAACGAGTCAATCATGGATTATTTGGCTATGAGTGGCCGCGAGATGATCTCCTTCAACTCATTTGCCAACGCATGAAGCGAGTGTACAATTGGACGGTTCTTCCGGAGGAAGTGGTAATATTACCCGGCTTGCGCGTCGGACTGAGCCTCGTTTCTGCCGCACTGAGCGATGGTAGTAACGCCGCGATAACTTTTACTCCAGTTTATCCGCCGTTCTTTGGTGCTGCCACCAGTCACGGTATGACCTCACAAACGGTGCCTCTCAAATTAATTACCGACGGTGCCATTCTCCGCTATGAAATGGATCTGGAGAGATTCACCGCCACCCTGACCAAATCGACAAAGCTCCTCCAGTTCTGCAATCCTCAGAACCCAGTCGGAAGATCCTTTACTGTTGAGGAACTGCGACAAATTGGAGACATCTGTGTAAAACGTGACATGGTAATTTGCTCAGACGAGATTCACTGCGATTTGCTTATGGGTGATACAAAGCATACGCCCTTTGCCTGCGTCTCACCCGAAATAAGCGATCGGTGCATCACTCTTATGTCACCAAGCAAAACTTTCAATATCTCTGGTCTGGGAGCGGCCTACGCCATTATTCAGAATCAAGAATTGCGCCACCGCTTTAAAAAGACTGTACAGGGGGTCCATGCCGAAATCAATATGGCCGGCATTGCCGCTTTCAAGGCCGCGTACACGTATTGCGATCCATGGGTGGTTGAGCTATGTCAGTATCTCTCGAGGAATCGTGACCTGTATCAAGAGTTTGTCTTAAACAACTTTCCACAAATCAAGACCACAATACCGGAAGCTACCTACCTGACCTGGCTTGATTGTCGGCAACTGGGCATCGCAGGCCCTCCCTATGAGTTCTTCCTGAAAAATGCCCGGGTAGCCCTGAACGATGGGGCACCATTTGGAGAAGGTGGGGAGGGTTTTGTCCGTTTTAACTTTGCCTGCCCTCGTTCGCAGATGATCATGGCTCTTGAAAGAATGCAAGCGGCTCTAGTGCAGGCTGGACTTGTCGCTCAGCGTTCGCGCTAGGTGATCCTCCGGACAGTTGCAAAACTGTTCGTTCCTGACTTTGTAAAAGCTTTGGGGATACTAGGATAGGTGCGACGGTTCATTCTTGGTCAATTAAGGAGATAAGAATATGAAGTACTCAATTCCTGCTTTGCTGGTGCTTTTGGCAATGCTCGGACGAAATAATGTGGCAGTGGCAGCGGAAGAGAAGAAGTCGCTCCTGGACGATGTGGCAACTGTGGGCGTGGCGACATCAGCTATGGGCGCCTCGCTTGCATTGCGGATACCGACTCAGATCTGCAAGTCGGTAGTGAAGTCAGTAGGTGACATAAACGAGAAGGTCCGCAATCATTTGGATCTCGATGACTCACCTGTTTCGGTAGCAGTGGCCACCGTACCCTCGCTACCAGCTGGTGCTGCTTATGGTTTGATTGAAGGCACTGTAGACGGCGCCGAAAAGGCCGTGGTCAGTTATCGTGACCTGATTGACTATGGCTTCTGGGATCATGTCGGCTTCAACGTTAAATAGCTGATTGGCCCACCTGCTCAAGTTGAAGCTCTTCTCCGGTATCATCGTCCGTATCCCCAGATACGCTGGCGAGAATAAATACCAGTAAACTAAGAGCGGCTACTAGAGCTAGCGGCGCTGCGAAGCCAAAAAACTGGGCGGCCATACCTAGTAGCGGTGGACCTATGAGCATGCCAAAATACCCGGCGAAGGCGACATTGGCAAGCGAAGTGGCTACGCGGCTGCGAGCTAAATCGGATACTGTTCCATAGACTATCGGTGCCAGTGTGCATAAACCAAAGCCGACTAAAACGAATCCGCATAAAGCCAGCCAGGGACTCTTGAGCAACAACATAAGAGTGATGACAAAGGCATTGAGAAGACTGCCGTAGCGAAGTAGATTATTTCTGCCCACAAGAATAATGAGATGGTCGCCGGCAAATCTGCCTGCGGCCATTGCCATTGAAAAAGCGGAGTAACCCAGAGCCGCAAAACCAGCCTCCGTATTCAGGGATTTGCCTAGATAAAGCGCCGACCAATCGGCTATGGCACCCTCGCACATGAAGCCGAAGAAGCAAATGGCACAATACAAGAGGATCGCCCTGTTCAGCCCTTTGTCGTTGCCGGATTGCTCGCCGTTTGCTCCTTGAGCTTCTTCACTATGGTGGCTCAATTCCACAGATTTTTTAATCATGTATCTGCGCGCCACTACGGCAAGAACAATCAGAAATGCGGCCACATAAAGAAAATGATGAGAGGGCAGGATGTTCACTTTGGCCATCAATGCACCGAAGGCGGCTCCGCCCATACCGCCGACGCTCCAGAGGGCGTGCAATCTGGACATGATTGGTCTCTGTAATTGACGCTGCACGGCAACGCCTTGGGCGTTCATGGCGATGTCCATAGCACTGGCGCAGAATCCCAAAAAGGCGAGGCTGACAGTAAGCTCGTAAAAATTGCCGGCGTTACCAGCCAGCACCAGGGCGAATCCTAATAGCAAAAGCAGAACAAAGGTGACAGTGCCACTACCATATCGGGCGGACAGTTTGCCGGCCACCGGCATGGAAAGCAATGCTCCTCCTCCTAAGGCAAACATGGAAAGCCCCAGGCTGCTGGCTTCTAAGGAAAGCAGTCTTTGAATATCCGGAATTCTTGCTGCCCAACTGGCACAAGCTGCCCCATTGGCGAAGAACATCAGAGCAACGGCAATGGCAGCTTTAAGCTCGCTTCTCAATGCAATCCAGTCCTTATCCAGGTGAATACCATTTAAGTTCCCGCGTCGGCGCCTTCAATACGGCATACCTGGCGATCTCGATCAAACGAGACCAGCCTCTTTCCAAGTGACCTAGAAATGATATTGGATCGGGCAGTTCCTATCTAGACACCGAACCAAGGTTGGCATGGCCAGTTGTCGCTTGGCTGACAGCACTGGCGCCACCTCAGGCCAGCCATTCGGTTCGTTCCTCCTGCCCGCCAGGCTTGGCTTTCAAACCCTCCAACTTTCGGGTTAATATAGCAACCTCAAAACAGCTACCTCGGAATCGGCTTTTCTATTGCTGATCTCGCTTAGAAGGCAGCAAACGGGTGAGGTTCCGGAAATTATCAGATGGGTGATGTAAGCAATGCGATTAACTGCTAGGATGAAAAAGCTCGGTCTACTTGATTTTGCTTACTTTTATCCAAGCACCCGAATCAAGCTACGGAAAAGCCGAGACTTACTAATTGTGAGCTAGCGGGCTAAATTCGAGAAAGCCAGATGGACTTGCCCAAAGAGAGCAGTCAAGCCAAAGGCCAATCGGCCAAACCGATCAAACTCTTGATCGTCGATGGGCTGGATATCATCCGCTTAGGTCTGCGCGCCGCTCTGGATTTACAACCGAACTTTCAGGTTGTTGCTGACTGTGCCGATGGTGACACGGCGATCAAATTGGCGGCGCGCTACAATCCCGATCTGGTCATAATGGACATGGATTTGCCTGTCTTGGACGGGATTACTGCTACTACCCAGATCAAGCATCAAGCGCCAAAAACACTTGTCGTCATATGGACCAAGCATGACGATAGTGACCTGGTTCTGGCCGCTTTAGGAGCGGGAGCGGACGGATATTGCCTTAAGGATTTGTCTTCGACAGAACTTGCCGAGGCAATGCAGAGCATCATGGCCGGCAATCGCTGGATCGACACACGCGTCACCCCCAAACTTTCGCAACTAACAGGCAGCTGGCAAAAGAAACTGGAAGAAGCACCACAACAACAGGTTGAAGTAGAGCTGAAAATACTCCAGCTAATCGAACAGGGAGCAAGCAGCAAAGATGTAGCGAAGAATTTGCTCTTGACCGACCAAGAAGTGACAGAAATTATTGAGCGAATGGTGAATAAGCTCCTTGTTTCCGGTGAATTTCAGAGCTCTCAGCGCTTTGCCAACCTCCGCCGTGTGCCTGATGCAAATGGCGAGACAGCCTTAACGGAGGGCTCAGATCAAGAATCGAACGCCAAGCAGGCTTTAAGGGTGATACCGGCAATCCTGAAAACGGAGAATGCTTTTGCTGGGCGCTACAAGCTTATCTCGGTTCTCGGCGTTGGTGGTATGGGCATGGTTTACAAAGCCATGCATTTGCATATGGAACGCACTGTGGCAATTAAAGTACTCCATCCGGAATCGGCCGCTGACCCCAAGGTAATTGCCCGGCTTAAGAGGGAATCCAAAGCAATCAGTGCCTTACGCCATCCAAACATAGTCAGCGTTCATGATTTTGGCGTCACTGACAGCGGACAACCTTACCTGGTAATGGACTACGTCGAAGGCCCATCGCTCGAGAATATCTTCCTACAGGGCATAAAGGTGGCGCCCGAGCGCTACGCTGAGATCTTCATGCAGGTTTGTGACGGTCTGACCGCCATTCACGCTAAAGGCCTGGTCCATTGCGACCTTAAGCCAAGCAATATCATGCTGCAGGATGACGGCAGCGGCAGAGACCAGGTGAAAATTCTCGATTTTGGTCTGGTTAAATTCTTGCCACAGGGAACTTCCATAGATTTGAGATCTACCGATAGCTTCGAAGTGACAGGCAGCCCACTCTATATGAGTCCCGAACAGTGCAATGGCAGTACCCTAGACCCGAGGTCAGACATTTATTCACTCGGTTGCATAATGTACGAGGCTTTCACAGGTAAACCAGTATTTGACGGCACCACGCCTTATAAAGTCTTTTCCCAGCATTTCAGGGAATTGCCCAAGCCGTTTATCGTTGTCCAACCGCCGCAACCAATCGAAGACAGATTTGAAAGGCTGGTGTTCAAGGCCCTGGAAAAGGAACCGGAGAGCCGGTTCAATACGGCGCAGGAATTGAAAGAAGAACTGCTCAACTCTTGCGTAGAGTTGGCGCGGAAAAATAAAGCCGTCCGGAAATAGAGTTCATCCCGTCAAAAGCGTAAGCTCGGTTATCAAAAGTGATCTAAAAGATCGTCAGGGCTCGCCGGTATTTTGACTATCCCTTCATGGAATAGAAGGCCCAGAAACAAACAAGAAAGCAGCCAATGATGGTTGAAAAAATGAGTGTCACCAGCATTTCGATACCTCAGTTACCAGATTTCTACCCGAACCCGATGACGACGAACAAGGCCGCCCCCGCCCGGCAAGCGGAAAGCCGTGCGTGCGTAGGAGAGGCTCCTATAAAATTCAACCCTTAGAATACGGGACAAGCCTCTACCTTGGTGAAAATGTAAACGACCCACCGTTCTATTCTTGATTAAAGCTTTCTTGCCGGCAACTTCCAAACATATAGCTAAACACTAGCTAGAGATTCCAAACTACTAGTATCAAACTAGTCGTCTTATATATATGATCACTCGGTGGTTCTTTCTGCGCTCCAACGATGCGACTGTGAGAAAGTTTAAAAGTGCGCGCCGGAAGCGCTTGGACTAAGGAGCAGCGCCCGTCTGAGTTTCGGCCTCAGGATGACCACCCAACTGACTTTGAAAATAGCCGATTGCTCCGGGCAGAAGTCGTCCGGCAAAATAGCAGACTGAAAACCAAATGACAATATTGACTACGAATTTCAGGGATTGTTTCTGACTGCCCGTGAGCCTGGCCGGCAGGCTGGCTCCCGTTTTTACCTTGCCTAAATCGCTCAGCAACTCTTCCATGTTTGAGTAACGATTGTCCGGCTTTTTTTCCAGTGCTTTTGCCACTATTTTGTCGAGGCCTTTTGGCAAATTCAGGTCCGGGCGTAGTTTCTTGATTTCTGGGGCTCGATCAATTGTCTGTTTGGCCAGCAACTGGAGCGCGCTTCCTGCTGTAAATGGTGGCTTGCCGGTGAGAGTGTGGCACATCACGCAACCCAGGGAATAGATGTCCGAGCGATGATCGATTGGCAGTCCCAGAGATTGCTCAGGACTCATGTAAGAGGGTGTACCGAGCAGTTCACCAGTGGCGGTGAGATTGACAGTGGTATGAACATTTGCTTCTTCGGTAATTTTTGCTATTCCGAAATCGAGCACTTTTACAAAGTACCTACCGTTTTTTTCTCGGCACAGCATAATGTT
>PSRH01000294.1 GCA_003175915.1 Candidatus Melainabacteria bacterium
AAGAATAGCGAAAGCATGCCGGCAAAGCTTGGATCTCTAGGCGGCTGTTGAAAGCTTGCTGGTCTGGCAGTACTTGTCATGAAAAATTCTCGATTGGCTTAAGACCCTGGGCTCTATCTGGAAAAGACGACGACAACACTATTGAATCAGCACACCTTGAACAATCCGCATTGCCCCGTTCTGGTCTTGATCCTAGTAAGAAAAGTAATGCCAAACGAATATTTGAAAAGCTTGTCACAAGGCTAATTGGCCTAGAGTATAACATAATAAATTTTGCCAGCCTCACCGGGCTGCTCCGTTCCGCTTGTGGATAGAGAAAATTTTTTGTCGTCCCGGTCCGGCCCGTCTGGCTGGAGGACCAATCAGTCAAGATGCTCGCTTCCCTCCCCCTTCAATATAACGTACGAGTTCTCTTTAAGACCAAGCATACGAATTTTGACCAGCAAAACATATCTGGTAAAACCGCAACATTGCCTAGGGAAAATACCACTGTACAATTGACCAGGACCTTTAGCGAAAATTTTTGGGCCCGGTAATACCGGGGCTGTGTTTGCTTAGCTTTTTCAGAAGCGACGGAATACACCAGTTCCAGCAAACACCTTGTAATCGAAAGTGAATTGAATGTCTACTTCGTCATCTCGGCAGGCAGCCGGTAATGGCCGAAATGGTGCTGCTCTTTCGACGGCTGCCATAGCTGCTTGATCAGAGATAGAGTCTCCGGACGTTTGGCTTAGGCGCAGATGCGACATTTCTCCATTGCGGTGGATTTTGAAGACGAGGACAGTCTGACGGGAACTTGGTTGTTTGGGTGGTAGCCAGGCCCTTTTAATGCGGCGCTGAAGGTCAGCCATATAGGGGCCAAAATCGAACGGCGCCAGATCGGTTAATGGCGCCGGATCCAGTCGGGGATTCTGATTTTTATCGCCATTCGGAATTCCTGGTTCGCCCGACTGATGCTTACCGCCCTGCAATCCCGGAGGCAGGGAAGAGCCTAACATGGGTTTGACTGCTAAGG
This sequence comes from Candidatus Melainabacteria bacterium, assembly GCA_003175915.1. Lineage (GTDB taxonomy): Bacteria > Cyanobacteriota > Vampirovibrionia > Obscuribacterales > Obscuribacteraceae > PSRH01. The sequence continues at coordinate 1,016 of PSRH01000294.1, forward strand.
GTGAATCTCCTCCGGGGTTCGGGTTACCTGCTCTTCCCGGCGTTGGACTGGAGGAGGAGTCGCCTGGTTGATGCCCGCGTTGGCCCCCTGTGGGAACGGGTCCTCCCGTTAAATGATCATTGCCCGGGTTTGCACCAACCGCAATCGGACCGGGAGAAGAGGGTCCACCAGGGGGCGAATTGCCTGAGGGCAGCTTCGGTTGCGGATTGAAATTAGTGCTGCCGGTGCGGGTCGGCAATGGACCGGGAAGATCGGCACCGCTCGCTTTGAAGGGCATTGGAGCAGGTGGAGATGATTTGCCAATACCGGGAGCGCCTCTGGGAATGAATGCCACCACTGGCTGTGGACTTTGCGATCTGGCTAGATTGAGACGTGGCACGCTTGGTAAGGGAGTGGTTGCGGGAGTGAGCGATCTTGGCAAAGGTCTAGGCGCATTTGTAGGGCTTTCGGCCCGCGGCAAAGGTTGAGGAGCATTGGCAGGATTTATCGATCTTGCTACCGGCCGAGCTACAAAATTAGGCTTGGCAAGGGGAGCCATTCTTGGCGGGGTGGGCTGCTGCGGCTCCCGATGTGCTACCGCCGGCGAAGGCATAGGCGGAGACGACTTTCCTTGCTTAGTGGCGTCTGGAGTCGTCTTAATTGGTTTGTTGTCGATGTGTCGACCAGCCGCCCGGGAAGGGTTGTTCGATTTTATTGGAGCTGGAACACGTTGCTGTTGTTTGGTCGGTTGACTGTTGACGTATTCTATTATTGTGGGTTGTGTTGGCGGTCGTTGCGGTATCAAGAAAAACAGCGCGAAGATGAAGCAGTCGGTGAGCAAGGCGCAATGAGCGAGATAGGAACCGCTGGTCGCTTCAGACATAGTGAGAGCGTGACCAGGATAGATTGGTTGTCTTCGCCACAAAACGGAATAATAGGCATCCCTGGCTGCATAAACTACAAACAAAAGAAAAAACATCACAGTTAAAAAAACTGGCGGACTGCTTAGACTCAGGTGGCAGAGATGGCCGAATAAGGCTTGGTTGGGCGTCAGGTGAAATGCTTTGCCGAATTCAACCAGGAAATTGAACAGGCAAGAGCTGAAGATCAACACGGCGAATAGAAAGAGGTTGCAGATTGAAACGCCCGCGAAGAGAAATCCCTTGCGCTTCTCTCCTGTGTAAATCTGACCGAGCCCCGGTAAGACAAGGGAGAGCGTCATAGCTAAACCCGGGTCTTTGCGAAATTGACCATAGCCGCTTGGCGGTGATGTTGAGAACACTCTGGCATTTCCTCAACTTGGGATAATGCCTCAGGTTACAAACTTTACTTTCCGCTGCACATCAGAATTTGCCCTGAAAAAGATCAGGGAAATACCAAGTCACGAGCGCGGCAAAACACTAGGTCTTGCTCAATTCGAACGAAAGTAGGGGACGTTTTAGCGTCCCGTGATTCGAAATACGGCCGGCCAACGCCGCCCCTACAGCGAGGACTTCTGAACGCACTCGAATATGGCGCTTGCTACGACCAACTACATCGTAGGCATATGAAGATCTTCGGCCAGTTCGATCTTCAATTCATCGCCGGGACGAACGTCTACCTTTTTGCCCTTTTTAGCAAGCAGTATGGCTACACCAACGACGACGCCGACTCCTGCACCGATGAGAGCCCCGCCGCCCATGCCGATCCTGCTGTTGCCCGAATTACCTGCTACAGCGCCAATGCCTACGCCGACCAGGGTCGGAAGGGTGGCGATGCTGCTGTCAATGGCAATATCCTTGATACCGCGCCGAGCATGGACAACGCCGCCGCGGGCAACCAGGTTAGCCACCAGCGGAATCTGGCGGTTGTCGGGAGTTGTGACGGTGTCGAATTTAAGGCCGACTGAACCAGAGCGATCCAAATGTTTTGGTGCATTAATCGTAGCGATTCTGCCCCTGATGATTGAGCCTGCCGGCACCACGGTCGAACCATCAATGGTGAGATCTTCAGCTGTTCTTGCCGAGAATTCGTCGCCTTCCTGACTAGTGTCGCTATCGACGGCCGTATCCATGATGATAGGAATCTTGGTACCGCTGGGAACGACTTGAACGTAGCCCTTGAGGACTTTGTTGCCCTCGGTCTTGTTAGCTTCGCCGTCGCTGCTGGCGCTTTCGCTGCCGGATTTAGATTCAGTGCTGGCACTCTCGCCTTCGGATTTCGATTCGGTACTGGCGCTTTCGCCGGCCGGTTTTGTATCAGTGCTCGCGTTTTTCGTCTGCGCGCTTTCAGTATCTGTTGTCTTATCTAAGATCGAATCGGTTGAGGCAGTATCGCTAGTTTGCGTTGGTGTTGATTCGGTTGTTGTGCTCGTCGTCTCAGTGCTGGCAGGCGCAGTAGTGACCGCGGTGTCTTTTGGCGTATCAGCCGGGGCTGCCGCCGGTGTTTCTGCGCTCAAGCCCGCTTGAGGAGCCGGTTGACTATTTGAGGAAGAAGCTTCATCAGTGCTTGCCGGACTTGTTGGTGTCGCGGTTGCCGGTTCAGCCACAGAAGTATCGTTGTTGGCCGGAATTCTGCCGCCCTCCAGCTTTGGTGCTTCGGTAGAGGAAGAGCTATCCGGACTATAGACTTTGAAATTGAGGTCCCCGTCGGCAGCCGAGGCTACCGGAAGATAACCTGAACTAAGCGATACGCTTATCGCTAATGCTAATATTCCAGAATTGATATTCGCCTTCCGTCTAGACATAAAGAAATATCCTGTTCGCTTGACCAAGAAACGACCACCGAATGAGCTTTTAAACCCGTCTTCCCGGCCTCCTGCTAAGCATATCTGCAGCAGTCAAGCGGAAAGATTCGCCAGTCTAACATGGTCTTGCTCGAGAATAGATTAGCGGATTTTGAGAAATCAATAGCCTGAAGTACATTAGTAGGCAATGCAGGTAAACAATGCTTAGCCGGTTCGATTAAACTAGGTATAAGAAGATAGTGGTTGGTCCATAAGTTGAGTTTTGTGAGGTGGAGAAGTGATCGAGTGCCCCATTTGCCATGTTTCCAACGAGGATAGATCACTGTTTTGCGCTGAATGCGGCCAACGATTCGCGCCGGCAGCCCCGGCTAGCGAGGCCACCAGCGGCTTGTTAAAGCCGCCCATTCCGGATGCCATACCGAGGCGGCCTTCCGCAAAACTGCGCTCACCCATGCTTGGCGGTGGCGGCGAACCAGCGGCTCCGGAAAGCGGTTATGGTTTTCAATCGACCCCACCTAACCCAGCTTCAACAGTTTTAGGTCAGACCAATTATGTCTACGGTACAGAAGCGGACAGCCGTTCTAATAATACCGCCCCCAGCCAGGAAAACTCCCTTCGCCGGGGCTTGCATTCACCCTTGTTGGATGGCGACGGCGCCGCTAGTCAATTGGAAGGACCGCCCCGATCGCAGAGCGCCTTTCCTCACCGCCAAACTGAAAATCTCTCAAATCCGGCTGGCGAAAGCAAGCCGGTAAGACCGAATAAGTTTCTCCGCTCGCCCTTATTGAGCGGTGGCTATGAAGATGATTTGGAGGCGGAACCGCACTCTCAGCAATTCACCCAGGCAAGAGGAGCTAGCTCTTCTATTCCGGAACGTTCCGGACGTCTGCACTCGCCCGCGTTAGATGGTCCCTATGGAGCGGGCAACCAGATCGAACCTGACGATTATTACGCATCTGAGGAAATCAATGATCCTAATATCTTGCGATCGCCTTTGCTAGCAGCCAGAGTGCCTTTGCAAGACAAGCCAGCCCCGGCAAAGACCCCCCAACCGCCGCCAGAGTTGAAGCCGCCCAGTGTGGGCAGAGAAGCAACAGCACAAGCGCCAGGCGTCACTCCGAGCCTCAATGCGCCGCCGGCGATCAGCGGCAATGTGTCGGCCAGCCCTCAGGGCGCGGCTCCGCCGCCGGCTGGTTCTTTTGCAAGCAGTAAACCTGTATCGCCTCCACCCCAAATGATCAGTCCACCCAAGGTTGAACCGCCCAAGGTTGAACCACCCAAGGTCGAGCCGCCCAAGGTCGAGCCGCC
>PSRH01000274.1 GCA_003175915.1 Candidatus Melainabacteria bacterium
AGTTTCATGTCCTGGTTGTATGTATGTGGACACGGTTAGAACGGGCACTTACGACGGCAGGCCGCTATTTGGGTTCCTACCAAATGTGTAGAGGTTGTGAATTTTTGGCTTTGCCAGCCCGTTTTCATCAATCAGGCCCTTTTGAGAAACTAGCATTCCGCTGAAGAGCTCAAGAAAAAATTTTTCTGTATATTTGCTTTAAGCTCAAGATTTGTGATTGAATAAATTTACCGCTTGAACACAAGCGGGACAGCTAAGCCCACCTACCCATAGGCTCGTCAACTTAATGCATAATCAAAAAATGACTTCGAGCAGACGGAGAACCCTGGTACTGCTCCTCTTCTTAGTACTCTTTTGTGCGCCTTGTTCACAAGCAAGTTCACCGTCTCGTACGGCGCTCTATCTGGGAATACCAGGCCTACCAGCTGGCGCACCGGATGAGCTTCAATTTGGTTCGCCGATCAATCAGAGTCATGGGCGACCTGTGCGGGGCTATCTAAACGACGTGGCTGCGGATGGATTGTACTGCTGGCCTCAAGCTCATCTGCCGATAAAAGTTTTCTTTGAAGATGGCTCCGCTGTTCCTGGCTACAAAGATTACTTCAAAAAAATCTTGACTGGTTGCTTTGATGAATGGGTCGAAGCTTCTCAAGGAAAGATCGGTTGGCTGGAAGTCTCAACTCCGCAAGAGTCTGATGTAATCTGTCGGTGGACCAATCAAGTGAGGGAGGCAGCATCAGGCGCCGAAGCTGGTCGAACAAAAACCTATGCCAGTCTCAATACTCTCACCAATCACGGTATCATTCACCGGGGCGAGATGACGCTGCTGACGCGCTTGCCAGAAAGAGCCTTCACTATGGAGGAAGTTAGAAAGTCCTACCTGCATGAAGTTGGACATGTGTTCGGTATAGCTGGACACTCTTCGCATCGTCAAGACATTATGTACTATTCGATCACTGGCATGCGTTTCAGTCATCTTTCTGACCAGGACAAAGCAACAATCAATCTTTTGTATTGTGACTATTCAGCCCTCAACAACCAGAGGAAGAAGGTAAGCGCCTTCTATTCGCGGTAATTGCTGGTTATGATTTTCTCGCGATAGTTTGCTTGTTTCTTGTGCTTGAGCTGGCAATCGAATAGGATATGTTGGTCAAGACTTTTCAGGCGTATATCCGAATGGCATCTAAAAGTGGTCAGGTTGCAGCTGGATTCAGAAAATTCGTTTTCATATTGGCGATCATTGCCAGTGTTTATCCACCAGCAATTGCTGCAAAATGTACGTCAACTTTTATAAATCCTAATTCTGAATCCGAGAAAGGCCTCTTTCGAGTAGAAATTCGGAAAGGACAGCGCCGCACTATATCCGGTACCAAAAGGTCCTATACTCTATATCTGCCCCAACCGGCAGCTGGCCTGCCCGGCCCGCCGTTTCCGTTGATTGTCATAGCCCACGGGTTTCTCATGAGTGGAACCCAGCAGGGTAATAACTCTCTTTACTTTGCTCAGCGGGGTATTGCCGTACTCTCGCCCAACCTCACTCGCGTTCTTTGGGGGGACAAGAATCGCGTGGACAATATCAAAGATGTAATCGATCAACTATGCTGGGTAAAGCGCCAGAGTGAATCAAAGAAGTCTTCGCTTTATGGAATGATAGATAAGGATCGAGTAGGTCTGACCGGAAATAGCTCCGGTGGTGCAGTCGCTCTTGAGACGCTGGTCCAAGCTCAAAAACAAAAGATCCCGATCCATGCCTTCTGCTCCATGGATGGTGCTCCCTGGGACAAGTCATGGAGCTACATGCCGAAGCTCACCTCGTTGAAAATACTCTCCTTGAGGGCTGAACCGTCCATTTGCAACGAACACGCTCGCATGCTGAATTTTCTTCGATCGTCCAACGTCTCGTTCGACGACATTAAGATTATCGGAGCACACCACTGTGATGCAGAAAATCCCACGACGCTTCGCTGCATGTGCATATGCGGAAGATCAAGGAGCCAGTACAGAGAGCTGTTTCAGCGATTGACTTATCTATTTTTCAGAGACGCGTTTGCTGTGCCGAGGATAGATGGGCAGAATAAAAGTCTAAGTGAGATTGCTGATGACCTTGAGCACGCCGGCAAAGTCACCGTGCGCTTTAATCAGCAGGGTTCAACAAAAGTTTGTGGTATACACGACCGGCCAAACGATGAATAGCGAGAACTCAAGGCCCGAGTACGCGGCAGCCGGGCAGTTCATTGTGAATTTTTCCAGGCAGGCCTGATTCGGTCGCAAACAAACTAAGATCCTTCAGCTTTGTCATTCGCTTTAATTGCGGGATAGAGCGCGGCGTGATCTTGGTGCCATCGAGAAAAAGTACCTTGAGCGACGGCAACCTGGTCAAGTAACTCAATCCATCATCGGTCAACTGCGTTCTCGATAAATTGAGATTTTCGAGCTGGTGCAGCTTGGTGAGCGCCTTTAGAAAGCTGTCACTAGTGTCGGTGTCGGTAAGCGACAATTTCTTTAAACTAGCTAATTGGGCAATGTATTGTCCGGATTGATCGGTAATACGAGTTCTTGATAGATTCAAGCTTTCCAGATGTTTCAGTGCGGCTAGCTGCTTAACTGTAGCATCCGATACTGTCGTGCCGGCAAGTGAAAGTCCTGTCAATAGAGTCAGTTGCTTTAACTCTTCTCCAACCTTGTCATCAATGTCGGTATTGGACAGATCTAGCTGGCTGGTCGGTTCTAAATTTTTGGACAGTAGCGACAAGGTGGCATTAGTTATGTGCGTCCGTCCCAGATTGATTACGTACAACGATTTCATACTGGTAAAAATGTCCGTGCCCCTGTCCGTTACATTTGTGCTGTGCAGGTCGATTTCATGTAAACCGGAAAGCTTACTAAAGCAGGGCATACCATTGTCTGAAATATTGGAGCGAGCGAACGACAATGACCAAAATTCGTTTGGGTCGATCCTGGATAAACTTCTGGTATTTGCTGCTAAGTCTGTATTGATGACGTGTAACTCGAGTGGGGTAGCCACGTCGACGTGAACACGCCCGCACGCATTACCTAGGATCCTTTCGTCTGCACTGCTGATTATATAAATGTGCCCGATACTATAATTTTCCGAGAAATGAAGAGTATGTTGGGGGCATTGAGACTTTGGTGTGCACAATTCTCTTACGGCCTCGGCTGGAATCTCTTTGCTGATCTTCAGATATTCAGCGCTGCGACCCAGTTTCAGCAAGAGCTCCCGGTAGACATCGAGCGTATTGGCGATAGCTTTGGCGCCTTTGTCTTTGCAAGTTTTAGCCAAATTGTAGAGACGACTAAATGACTTTAACGAGGTATCTATGTCGCCAGTTTTTGCGCTGGCATTACCCAGTACAGCGAGAAACTCCAAAAGGTCGCATTTTTGTGAAGCTGTTGCTTTTTCAAGCAGGGAAACCCCGCGTCTTGCGGCTACGATTGCTTGTCCGTACTTACCGTCTAAGTAGTAAGTGTTTGCCAGCAGAGTAAGCGCTTGACTCAAGCGTGTTGCACTACTAGTGGTGCGCTTTTTGTGGGCAAGACCGATTGCTGATCGGAGCGTTCTTGCGGCCATGGGCCATGCCCCCAGCGAACTTTCCAATGCGGCTTCCTTTACTAGATCGTCGAAACTATTGCTGGGCCTGCCGGTAAGCGCGAAGAGACGCTTCTTTACCATTTCTGCTTCGTCGTATTTACCCATCTTTGCCAGTACTTGCATAAAAGTGGTAAGCGCCGCCGGCAGCTGGTCAGGACTTGACTGTTGGGCAATTTTTATAGCGTCCCCACACACCTTAAGCGAGGCATCGAAGTCGCCCTCGTCAGCAAAACTTTTAGCCAGCATCCTGAGCGGACAAATCAACTCTTTTGAACTGGCGCCAAAGACTCGTCGAAGGATTGTCAGTGATTCCTGCGCCGATTGTTTTGCCTCTTGAACTTTGCCTTCTCGGGAATAGACCTCGGCCAATAAACCTAAGGACTGGCCAACGCGGAAACTTGTCATTCCAAAGCGCCTGGCTTCAAGCACACAGACCTTGGCTTGTTGCTCGGCTGCCCATAAACTGCCGTCGACCATGATCTGACGTCCCTTGGCTAGTGCTTCCCTCCAGTGGGAATCGTCGGAAAAGACCGGATGCCCAGGCAAGAATACGATGATCAGCGTCAGGATCAAGGCTCGCATGCGATGCTGAGAAGTCATGCAGCGTCCAGCATTTTCAGTTCTTCTTCTTCGTTCATGGCGTTCTCATATCAAAAGCACGTTCGCTGTACCGTAGTGGTGAAAGTTCCAGCAGCGAAGGGAAGCCCTACATTTCGAGCCCTGAGAATAGCAGACAACAGAGTGGCCGGTTCCCTTCTAATCCTGATGGCGCTGCTTAGCGCTCAACTGGCGGTCAGAAAATGCAAGCAAGCTCAGGGACAGCGACGGAATTTATTTTTCCATTAGAAATTGAATTTCAGGCGCAACTCTTGACGTCCTGATGGAACCTAGTTCTTGCCTGTCATTGATGTCGGTATGTCCCACTTTCAGCTATCGCCCGGATAGTTAGAGTGTGATAACACTGGTGCTGGATTGCAGAGCAACGGGTGCAAACTATAATTGCTGTGTAAATCGATAGCTGTAGATATTCAAATAAGGAAGCGATTCGAGGAGGGCGAGATGACAACTGAAACACTGAGAAAGTTAAGGAGTCCTCGATTCATCTTAAAACCAAGAATTGTGCGAACTGATATCGCCTTTGCAGAAACACCTCATGAACAAGAACAAAAGAGAGAGCCCCGGTGCGAAGGGGGAGTTTGTTTCCTCAGGTGGAAGCCAAACAGGAAGAGCGCCTAGAGCAGTAGTGTAGCTTGATTCGGTAATTTGGTTACATTTATGCTCTCAGCATCATTTGAAACGAACTTTGAATATTACTGCTCCCATCATCGAACTCTCGGATGCCGGGTTACACATATGATTGGCATCCCAATGTTGGTTTTGACGCCATTCGTCGGTCTGGTCAATAAGCGGGCAGCCAGTGCCTTGTTCAAATGCGGTTGGGCGTTGCAGTTTGTTGGCCACTACGTGTTTGAACATAACAAACCGGTATTTTTAGAAGTGAGCAATCCCTTCACCCTTCTTTCTGCCTTACTATTCGTTGGCGGGCTTTGGTACCGATTCTTTACCGGCAAAAGACTCGCTCTTCCCAAAGGTAATTATCAAACGGCAAAACCAGCAAATTACCGAGCCAGTTTTTCCAATTAATAGTCCTCAATTAAACAAAAGTCCGGGCACTAAATATCCTTTTTAGCGTCTTCTGCTTCTAAGACGGTCTTTATCTTTGACAGGTAATACTTATGGTTACTGTCAAGCCACTTGCAAAAAACATGTTTGGTCGATTTTCCCTGGTCGTACCTGTCGTATTAGCTTCGCTATCTTCGATCGACGTAGAGGCTGCCTCACCGGCTAAGAGTTACGAGCCTAAACCGCAGCTCAATAAGCAAGTGAAGCCTGGCGAGGTGACTGAGCGAACCGTACCAGAGCCTGGTCAACCTGAATCAAACCAGCCGCCGCCCGACGTTGTGGGCAAGGTGCCGAAGGATTTGAAAAAGGCGGCCAGAAAGAAAGAGACGGAAAAGCTGGTGCCAGTAAAGCACCGGCAGCCATAAATATCCTAAACGTATAAAACAGCGCGTTCCTGCGCGCCTTTTGCATATCCGCTATTGGTGAGGTTTTCCAACTCGCGCTTGGGCACTTAGCGTGGTAGCATCAAGGTTTCGGTTGGCGCGCACTTAAGGACACTTTTTCATGACTGACGTCGTTCGTCTCAGGCTTAATCGCTGGAAGCAAAAGTTGATCGATCAAACTTTACGCAATCCCCTTCTCAATTTTCGCCCACACAAAACAACAACGCTAAAAATAGTGGACGTCCAGCCGACCGAAATTTTCCGGATTTTGCAGTTGGACGGCAAAGCCATGACTTTCAGACCCGCCGCTGAAGAAAGTGTGACTGCTCCAAAAACCGAACAAGTCAGCCAGACAAGCGCAGATGGTGCAGTACAACAGCGGTACAAATCCAGCGAGCTGCAGACCGAATTGACTAAGGAAACCCTGGAGCTGAATTTGTTGCGGATCTATCAAAAGGCGACCAGCCTATTCGACGAGCAAGGATTCAGTTCTTTATGCATGTCGATCGGTATGTTGGAATGGTGTGATCGAGAAAACGGGGAAGCCAGTCTGAGAGCACCACTAATCTTGTTACCTGTGCAACTCGTCAGAGAAACGGCGCGCAGTAAATTCACACTTGTTGCTACTCAGGACGATCCTGTGCTCAATCCGGCGATCACCGAAAAGGTGCGGGCTGCATCTCGTGTTTACTTGCCACCCTTCCCCGACAACTATGAAGAGTTCGATCTTAAAGCGTATTTTGAGGAGATTCGTGACGCGGTCATCGGCCAGAAAAACTGGAGGGTAACAGAAGAAACCAATTTAGCTTTCTTTGCTTTCTTGAAGTTTGTCATGTACAAGGATCTGGAAGCGGCGGAAGACATCTATGCGGAGCATCCCATTATCCGCTCTCTTTGCTCCAGCAAAGCTGAATTCTTGGATCGAGTTGACGAAGACGAAAAGGCTGAGAATCTCGATGAAGTATTGCGACCCGAAACGACTTTCCAGGTGCTGGATGCTGATTCATCGCAGCAACAGGCGATTCTGGCAGCTAAAAAGGGAAAGAATCTTGTCATTGAAGGTCCTCCCGGCACGGGCAAGTCGCAGACAATCACCAACTTGATAGCCGAGTCTCTTGCCGATGGCAAGACAGTTCTGTTTGTCAGTGAAAAGATGGCTGCTCTGGAGGTTGTCTACAATCGTCTGGAAAGTGCCGGATTGAAAGATTTTTGCCTGCAATTGCACAGCAACAAGACCAGTAAGAAATCAGTCTATGAGGAATTGCAACGAGTGCTCGACAGCGCTCGCCCAGTTGATCATAAAGAAGATTCGGATTTGAGCCGTCTTGGCCATCTGAAAAGTTACCTGAATGGCTATGCAGAAGCTTTGCATGCACCATTTGGCGCCTTGAACCTCAGTCCCTATCAAGTAATTGGTGAGCTCTGTCAGTTGGAGGGAGTGCCCAGTGTAAACGCAAACGTGCCTGGGCTGCCCGCTGTGAACAGGCAGAATTTCGAAAGCCACTTGAGGAACCTTGCCCACCATACGCAGTTGGTCAGTGAACTTGATTCATTTGCCGAACATCCGTGGCGGAATAGCGAGCTGGCGGAACTGACTGCTGTGGAAGAAGATCATCTTGAAGAAGCTGCCTATCAGCTTCATTCCTTAGCCAGGAAACTTAAGGACAAATGCGACAAGTTTGCTGAAGAAATTGGCGCTACCAGAGTGGAAACGTTTGCTCAAGTAGAAGTTCTTTGCGATATTGGTCTGGCGCTGACCCGCTCACCTGGCGCCGGTCAAAACTTTCTCATGACGGACAAATGGAATTCTCTGTCGACTGAGGTAAGCGAAATATTGGCTCGCGGAGCACGATACGGCGAGCTAAGCGCCTCTATTGCTGATTCGTTCAAGGAACGATTGCTTGAGGAAGACTTTGAGGACAATCTGGTCAGCTTCCGAGATCAATGCAAACTGGCATTCCGCTACCTCATGCCGGATTTCTGGAAACAGAAGAGATATTTTCGCGAATTTCGCAAATCAAGCTACAAGCCGAAATCAAACCAGGAGCTTGTTGAAGATCTGGAGAAGGCGCTTAAGTGCCGGGAAGACATGCTCTTCATTCGTAAGAAGGAGCAAAAGGGTCGCGATGCTTTTGGCGATAGGTGGCAGGGTCTGGAGAGTGACTGGCAAGACCTCAAGGAATTTGCTGAGTGGCTGGTCAAAGTTAGACGTTTCATCATTGATGAGCTGCTCAGCCCGAAGGGCATGCTGCTTGCCGCTAAGGGCCGGGTAGATGCAGAGCCGATTTTTACCTCCGTGAGTGAAATCAAACAACTGACTGAAGAGGTGAAAGACCAAACCACATTGGTTTTGAATCTCGGCCGTTTCGATTCCTTGAGAGCTCCTTATGCATCGCCGCGAGTCGAAATAGAAGTCCTGGCAGACTGGGCTCAGGCGCTCGGCAAAAATATTCGCAAAGTGCACGAAGTGATTGCTCTCAATCAATCTAAAGAATCTTGCGCCACTGGATTGACCGGGCCATTCTTCTTACGTTTCAGCGAACAGGGTTTTGATGTCCAGTTTTTGGAAGCTTCTTTTCGCCGCTGCTTCCTTCGCCATTGGTTAGATCTTGCCTGCAGCGAACGCCCGGTGCTTGCTAAGTTTCAACCAACCAGGCACGAACAAGTAATTAGAGAATTTCGAGTACTGGACGCTAAGGCGCTTGAGCTGGCGAAACAGCGACTCAGGCACAACCTTTGCCGTGCTCGAGACAAACAGCTCAATGCCAGTGAGTTGCAAGAAGAGTTGCTGATTCTCCAGAAGCAAATCCGGGCTCGCAGTAAACTGCCTTTGCGCAAACTCTTTAAGCATGTACCGAACGTGATCAAATCGATCAAGCCCTGCTTTATGATGAGCCCACTTTCGGCGGCACAATTTATCGACTCCGCCGGCGATTCGTTCGACATAGTAATTTTTGATGAAGCCAGTCAGATTACCAGCGAGGATGCGGTCGGATCGATTGTGCGCGGACAGCAGCTGGTGGTCGTCGGTGACACCAAGCAATTGCCACCTACCAACTTTTTTGCCACTCAATTGGATGAGGACGGTCCTCAGGGTGGCAGTGCCGATGAACGTGACGAATTGCAGATCGTCGATCTATCGAGCGTTCTCGATAATTGTTTGGCCAGTAGGTTTACGGTTCGCAGACTGAAATGGCACTATCGCAGCCGGCATGAATCTTTGATTGCTTTTTCCAACAGCGAATTTTACAAGGGCGACCTGTTTACCTTCCCGGGCCCGGATACTGGAGTGCAAGATCGAGGACTCAGCTTCGAATACGTCAAAGGTGTCTATCAGGGTAGCGGTATCAATCCAATCGAAGCCAAAGCGGTGGCAGATGCGGTCTGTCAGCACATCAGAGAGTGTCCGGAACTAACGCTGGGAGTGGGTACTTTCAACGTTAAACAACAGACCTTGATCAGGGACGAGTTGGACAAGCGAAGAAGAGAAGATCCATCGCTCGAGTTCTTCTTTGCCAACAAGGGAGAAGGCGAGTTCTTCGTGAAGAACCTGGAAAATATCCAGGGCGACGATCGTGATGTTATCTTTTTGAGTATCACCTATGGCCCCGGGCCGGACGGGCAGGTAAGACATAATTTTGGACCGATTAATGGTGAGAACGGTTGGAGGAGATTGAACGTCATTCTCACCAGAGCAAAGTTGCGTCTCAAAGTCTTTTCTTCCATGAGGGCTGAGGACATCGAACCGGCCCGCGCGTCCAGCGTGGGTGCCAGTCACTTGCGGGCATTCTTGAGGTTTGCTGAAGGTGGTGCTTTGAACGCTTCCCATGTCGGCTACCGGGCGCTCATCGAATCACCGTTCGAACGGAGCGTCCACGACGAGCTGGTGAAGTGCGGACTACGCCTGATCCCGCAAGTCGGGCAAGCTGGTTATAAAATCGACTTCGGCGTTTTGCACGACAGCTTGCCAGGGCGATTCCTGGCTGGCATCGAATGCGATGGACCAACGTATTACAGTGGCGCTACCGCCAGAGACCGCGATCGGCTCCGTCACAAGGTCCTTGAGGATTTGGGATGGAAGCTTATTCGCATCTGGTCTATCGACTGGTATCACAATAAAGAAACGCAGATCAAACGTCTGAGCGAGTTCTTGGCCGAACAAGAAAAGAACGTCGACCAGGAAGATTTCGCCGTGCCCCAATCCGATCACTCGCTCGACCTCAAGCAGGACGCCCAAACTTTAGAGCGCAACGGCGAGGAACAGGACAGTGCCGCCGGCCAGGTCAGCGAGCAAAGCCCTCTCGAAGCTGCGATCAAGAAGCGGCAATTGACGCCGTACATCATGGCCCAGATTGAAGTGCTCGGCGATGCTGCCGCTTTCGATCGGGCGCCGGAGCAAAAGCTGAGCGCGGTCATCCAGTCAGTCGTTGACGTTGAGGCACCAATTCATCTGGAAGAACTTAAACGGAGAGTCTGCGCTTTTTGGCAGGTAGTACGGCTCAGCCCACGTGCTTCTAAGCGTCTTGATTCAATACTGGAATCGATGGTTAAAAAGAACGCCATCACGCTCAAGGGAGATTTCGTCTGGAATTTGCCTGAAACGCAGCTGGTGCCACGGACGAGAAAGCTGAAAGAATACAACTTTACCTCCGAGTCGATTCCACCTGAGGAATTGGACCAATTCATTCAGTATGTGCTCGACAATGGCCAGGCAATGAGCAAAGAACAACTAGCTCAAGCGGTCGCCAAGCTCATCGGTTTTGGGCGGACCAGCCAGGCGATCAGCGAAACAATTTTACAGAGAGTCCAAGCTCTTCTCGAGCAGTCTGTCCTTGAGCCATGCAGTCAGGGGGTGAGACTGGTTGTAGCGACGGTGCCCTCGCCGGAGGCGCCATATGAAAAGACCAGTGTATCCACCTAGCGGCCACGTTGAGGTAGCAGCATGGTTGCACTGTATGAGGGACTGGCAGCGCTGAGCCAGCAGGATTACATAAGCGCAAAGACCATATTTCGTTTACTAGGAGAAGCTGGGGACTCACGTGGTTGGTACCATCTTGGAAGAATGTACTCATTTGGGCAAGGAGCCGAGGCAGACCCGGGGGAAGCTGGCATTTTGTATCGCCGAGCTGCTGAAGCTGGATGTATAGCTGCAGCCTTGAGCCTTGGCGCGTTGTACGCACAAGGGAAGGGAGTTGGACAAAACTTTTCCGAGAGCCTGAAATGGTACCAAAAGGCTGCTAGTGCCGGAGATCCCGAAGCGGCTTTCCGCCTGGGAACAATGTATGCGAACGGACAAGGAACAGAAATTGATCTTGCGCAGGCCGCGCTGTACTTTGAAATCGCTGCTCGAAAAGGCCATGTTCAAGCAAAGCGCTATCTTGGACATATTCACGTTGACATGATGAACACTGCCAGTGATCCCAACTCCCATCTTTGTACGGCCGCAGACTGGTACATTCGGGCAGCGTTGGCGGGGGACGCCGAAGCTGTTTCCGAAATTTGGCGGCAATATGAAAGGCTGCTGGGACTCGCTGATGCTGGGCTGCCGGCAGCGCAGTTCACATTGGGATGGATCTGGGAGCAAGGTTTTGGCAAGACCATTGATCTGGCAAAGGCGATTAGGTATTACCAGGCAGCTGCAAAGCAGAAGCATCCGGGTGCTCTTCATCATTTGGGGAATCTTTATCGAGATGAGCAAGGAGCAGTTCTCTTAGGTAAATCAAGCAGCCAAACCGAAAACGCCATGATTGAATGCTATCGCCAGGCCGCAGAACTAGGTGATGCTGATAGCCAACATAATCTCGGCTTCGCATACGCTGCTGGTATCGGAGTTGAAACGAATTTGGATGTATCGATTACTTGGTTTCGTAAAGCTGCAGAGCAAGGACGAGCTGCATCACAAACAGATCTTGCCATGCAATTGTTCCAGCGGGCTGAGCATGGGGATG
>PSRH01000196.1 GCA_003175915.1 Candidatus Melainabacteria bacterium
ACTTAAAGCTCATTGGCTGACAAAAACCGCCGAGAAAAAGGATGAGTGGCAAGGTTTGAAAATAATCGTCGGCCTTGGTAATCCCGGAAAAAATTATGAATCTACGCGGCACAATGTTGGTTTCCGTGTCGTCGATCGCATCGGTATTGAATATGGTGCGACCTTCTCGCCCGAGAAGCACTTGAAGGCGGAAGTAAGCAAAATCAGCAGTGCTACCCAGCCGGTATTGTTGGTGAAACCATCCACGTACATGAATCTCTCCGGTTTATCGGTAGGAGCGCTAGCATCCTGGTACAAAGTAGAGCTTGAGGATTTTTTGATCATTCACGACGACGTCAGTCTACCGCTGGGCAGACTACGCTTTCAGAAAGCAGGCGGAGCAGGTGGACAGCACGGTGTCGAGTCCATAATAGATACGCTCGGGGGAGCCAAGCACTTCAATCGCCTTAAGGTCGGGGTTGGGCCCGATCCAGGCGGCGACTTGAGAGCTGGTTACGTCTTGTCCGCTGTTCCTGAGACCGATCGTCCTTTGTATGAAAAGGTAATTGAGCGATCTGCTCAGGCTGCATCGTCCTGGGTTGGTCAAGACATTGATAAAGTGATGAATCAATTCAACAACACTGATTTGCGCGAACCGCCGCAGGCAGTGCCAGCGGAAAAGAGCGAAGGCGAATAGGTTATTACGCTTTGTATCAAAAATGGATGTAGTCGGAAATGCAAAATACTATTGACATAATCTTGAGTGAAAAATCATCAGGCTGCATCGAAGTAGTCTAGATGTCATTATCCTAGAATTCTACGTATTCTAGTTGTTCGAGTAGTTATTCGAGCTTGGGGTATTCCGATTGTTAATCGCGCTGCGTGACAAGTTTCTTAGTGACCAGGAAGGGAGCGCCAGTAGAAACTTTTTCTTGTCGGCTCTCTGGTGGTCATTGTGGGCAATGGGGGCGGGCTTGTTTGCGGCAGCGGAATTTGCCATGCCCGATCTCGTCCACAACGTTCCCCAACTTTCCATGCCGCACTTGCGCATGTGGCACGTCAATGGTGTAGCGATTGGCTGGCTCTCGATGGGCTATGTTGGTGCCATGTTCCACATGATTCCAACGCTCTGCAAAACCAGGCTTTGGAGCGAGCGTCTTGGCAATTTCTCCATGTGGGCTTGGAACCTAGTTATGGTTGGCGCTTTTTGCACGCTGCTTAATGGCAATACCGAAGGTCGTGAGTATGCGGAGCTTGGAGCTATTCTTGATGTTCTGGTCGCATTAGATCTGATCCTGATTCTCTATAACGTATATAGGACGATCCTCAATCGGCGCGTTCAGAAGCTTTATGTTTCGCTCTGGTATTTTCTTGGATCACTCTTCTGGTTTCCGCTCGTTTACCTGATCGGTCAGCGTACATTTGTTGCCTTGCCAGGATTGAACGATGCCATCGTCGGTTGGTTTTACGGACACAACATTCTCGGGATGTGGTTTACCACCGTCGGGGTCGGCATGATGTACTACTTGTTGCCACGCCTTACCCAGGCACCTTTGTATAGCCATGGACTTTCCATGCTGGGTTTCTGGGGAATCGCGCTTTTTTATGCACCGACCGGAACGCACCACATATTGCAGTCGCCGGTACCGGAGTGGCTGAAAGCGATAGCCGTGATTTCCTCAATCTTCTTATTGGTGCCGGTACTGACTGTGCTCACTAACTTTTTCATGACCATGAAGGGCAAATGGGGCATGGTCGTGACTGATCTGCCCTTGAGATTTGCCGTGACTTCAGCCTGTTTTTATCTGGTCACTTGCGTGCAGGGTCCATTTCAGGCGACGCGTTGGGTGAACTGGTATTTGCACTTTTCGCAATGGGTGGTCGGCCACGCACACCTTGCCCTACTTGGCACGTTCTCTTTTATTCTCACTTCCGCTTTCTATTACAGCCTGCCGCGTTTGACCGGCCGCGATTGGTACAGCCAGGGGTTAATCCGCGCCCACTATTGGTTGAAATTCCTTGGTTTTCTTTTGATGATGACTTCCCTTACGATTGCCGGATTAGTGCAAGCTGCCGGTTGGGCATTCGGTGTGCCAATCGATCAATGGAGTTTGCAGATAAGACCTTATTGGTTCTTGAGAGAGCTTTCCGGGATCATGATTGTTTTGGGCCAACTGATCTTCGCTTACAACGCCTACAAGAGTTTCTACACTTCTGAGCCAGCGGTCGTACTTGTTAAGCCTGCGCCAGGAAAAACGCAGGAGGTGAAGGCCTGATGCCTAAGGAGAAGCCAGAAAGTTTTCAACAGCGTTGGTTGTCCGGTTATACCCTGGGAGCAATCGGCATACTTTCAACCTTCATGATCATCATCTTTTCAACGGTGTTCATGCCGATGGTTCTTTTCAGGCCGAGTCCGAGCGGGCGAGGCAACGACTACACGGTAGAGCAGGTTGCCGATGCGCATCGGGGCAGGCAAATCTATGTGCGTGAGGGCTGTTTCTACTGCCATACTCAGTTCACGCGTTTGCAAGACAGAGGCTATGGTCCGCTTGTCCAGGCCGGTGACTACAACTATGAAACGCCGCATCAATTAGGAACTGCCCGCACCGGTCCTGATCTGACCAACGAAGGGGGCAGGATGTCCTCGCAATGGCAAAAGGCCCACCTGGTTAACCCGCGAGCCCTGAAGCCTGGTTCGATCATGCCGAGTTTCAGCTTTTTGTCTGACCGGGACATGAATGATCTCGTTGCCTACATTCAATCTCTTGGTAACAAGCGAACCTCAAAGAACTTCGTGGAGGCCCCGGACGAATATCGTGACACAACCGATCATGGCAAAGCTCTTCTTGATCGGAAAACCACGGGCAAGGAAGCCGTGGATACCAATTCAAGTGCTGCCGCCAACGCAGGTCGTGGTATATACACGCAGAACTGTGCTGTCTGTCACGGCTTAGAAGGCTGGGGTAACGGCCCAAATGCAATCTCGTTGGAGAAGAAGCCGGCTAACTTCAGTCGGCCGTTCTATAAGCAATATCCTGACGAATTTTGGTTCTATCGTATATCAGAAGGCGTGCCGGGAACGCGTATGCCACGTTTTGGCGAAATACTGTCAGAACAACAGCGCTGGTATCTGGTGGCATACTTGAAGACGCTTCAGAAAGACCAGGAAGTGGTGATCAGCAAAATCGATCAACTCAACAAAGCTGAGCAAGTCAAGTTGCCCGTGTTGACTGATCAGCAGTACGAGCCGCACACGGGAGAGTAAACATGTGTCCTAACTGCATTCTCAATCAAGCCGGTTTGAGCTCGGGCCTGTGGGTTGCCTTTGGCCTTTGCGGAGTTTTCTTTGTGGTGGCCCTTTTCGCGATTATATGGGCTTTCCGCAACGGTGAGTTCGAAAATATGGAAGACACAAAGTTTGAGATGCTTGACGACTCAGACGATGGAGTACTGGCTCAGCGAGCTCGAGAGGCGGTTGAGCGCTTGAGAGAGAAAGAGCGAACTTATGGTGGGACGTGAGGTGATTTATGGCTGAGGTTAAACAGGCTGAGCCAGATGAACATTACGAGGAAGTCTCCGAATACCGAATCGGAGAAGGTCCGCCCCCTATGTTTCTTGTTCTCGCCTTTGTGTTCATACTGCTTTGGGCGCTGGCTTCGTGGATTCCCTTCTTTGGATATTAACTGGAAAATGCCGTTTCACGCTGAGAAAAACAAATTACAGTTAGCGACAATTGCTGTGACGGCCATTTTGCTCAGCGCTTGCGGCAAACAAGAAATCAGTTTGAAGGGCGCGGAAGATGCCTTAGCGCAGCGCAGTGTCACTGCCGGTCACGGCGTAGTGGATTACCCTGACGACAGTCCTTCGGTGCCGGATGGCAAGATCGCCTGGGAACAGATGAATTGTGCAACCTGTCATGCTGATAGTGGCAAGGGTGTGCCGGGAAAATGCACGGTTGACCTGACCAGCAAAGAGTACGAGCGCAAACAAAAACCTGTCGATCAATTTGAATTCGTCAGTTTTGGTAAGCCCGGTGTTGAACATCCCAAGGTGAATGACAAGCTCAGCCGCAGACAAGCCTGGAATCTTGTTTTCTATATCCGCTCGCTTGCCCAAACGCCGCTTTCCGACGCAGAATGGGCAGAGATTGATCCGGTGTTCGGATCAAACTGTGCCGTTTGCCATGGGAAAAAAGGTGTTGGCGACGGACCGCTGGCAAGGAACCTGGAACCTCAACCGGCGAATTTCAGAAATTTTGAGCGCTTCTACGATCGCTCAGACGACGTATTATGGGATCACGTGGCGCACGGAATTAAGTGGGAGGGAATGCCTGATTTTCTCGGTAAGCAAGACAAAGCCAAGAACGTAAAGTTTGACAGCGATTACATATGGAAGCTGGTCCAGTACGTGCGCCGATTCCACGAATCCATCGTTCCGACTATCGCTGCCAATCCAGAAAAATCTGAGAACAAGACCTCCACCAAATAGAGGATAACCAAAGATCATGACGGAAGGAACACCTAGAAGAACATTGTTGAAAACGATCGCTGCCATACCGTTAGCGGTTACGTTCGGTTTATTGGCCTCGCCTTTTCTCAGATACTTAAGGCCTACTCTCAAGCCACTCGATGTTTTTGGTCCGTCGGATCAACCACAAGCAGAAAGCCCAGTTGTTTTTAAAGAGAGCGATTTTCCGGTAGCGTGGACGTGCTTGCCCTTCAGTTTTGACCAAAGCTACATTGAATATAATCCAGAAGGTAAAGAGACCAGGAAAATCCCGGGATATGCCGTCAAACTTCCCAGTGGTGAAGTGGTAGCTTACAGTCGAATTTGTCCGCACCTGGGTTGCATCTTCAACTTCGTCAAAGATCCCAGCGAATGTGCCAAAGGCTATAATTACAAGCCGAGCGGTCCGGTATTTGCCTGTCCATGTCATTTAAGCGTCTATGATATTGAGCACGGCGGCAAAGTTGTAAGTGGCCCAGCGCCCAGGCCACCCAGACATTTCGATATCAAAAAAGAAGGCGATACGTATAGGATAGTTGCTCTGGAGGCCGGTGGCATTGCATAGCGCAGTTCAAGCGAAGAAACCAGGTGGATTCGGCGATGCAGTAATTAAAACTGCCGATTGGATCAAGACCCGAATCAACAATATTGACATCTTCGACGAACACTATCAAAACGAAGCTAAAACAAATCCTTTCTATGCCTTAGGGCCAATTTTCTATCTGGTCTGGATGATTGTTATAGTCACCGGCTGTATTTTGATTATTTGGTACATACCCACCAAGGCTGCCGCTTTCAGTTCCATTTTGAATATTCAAGAAAAAATTCCGTTTGGCGGACTGATACGGGGAATGCATAAATACGGTGCCGACGCGATGATCATTGCGGCCACGATGCGCCTGTACAGAATGTTTTTGATGGCCGATTACAAGCCTGGGAAGGAATTGAACATAGCTATCGGCCTGGTTACGCTTCTCTTGTCTATGTACTCAGGGCTTACCGGTTACCTGTTGATCTGGAACCAGCGCGCCTTTTGGGCCACGAAAGTATTCGCCACGTTTCCGACATACATGGATCAATTCCCTGTTATGGGTGATTTCTACCAGCCGCTGCTCAAGTCCATGCACATGGGCTGGAATACAGCCGAAGTCTTGCTAGGTGGTGGTGCTGCGATTACGCAGGAGACAATCACGCGATTTTTCTCGCTGCATCTGGCCTTTACTTTGATTCCATTGATTTTCGTCGAATTGTATTTCTACAAGAACGCCATTCCTCGCATGCCCATTGGTTGGGTGAAGCGCAGCGTGGTCATCTTCATGATCGCTTTCGTAGCGATAATCCTGCCGGCAGCGCAGGGGCACCGTTCCGATCCCGACGTTACACCATTGCCAATTCTGTCGGACTGGTACTTCCTCGGCCTCTACCAGATGTACAAATATCTTGAGCCGGTAGTGGCTACCGAGATAACGATGTTGATACCGTTGACGGTGATTGGCTTGCCATTCATTGAGGCAATGATTACCGGGCCGGAGAAGGACTTAGACAAACGACCGCTCATATTCATGATTACAATCATGGGGGCACTCTGTTGGATTGTTTTTTCGTTCCTGATTATTTTCAACATAGCCAATATCCACAATGATCCACCGTACTGGCGTATCTTCCTTTACCTGATGGTCGACATCGGTTTACTGATGCAAATGGCCGTCATCTGGAATAATCCAGATTTGCAGGCTCGGGCAAGGGCAGCAACCGGCGCTTTAATCATGGCCGGCGTCGGAGTAGTGCAGACGCTTGTCGGAATCGTCTATTACTTCATGGCGAAAACGGAAATGTTCCTATCGCCCATTACTCAGGCGTGGACATACGGTATTTTTCGAATTTTTGCCGCCGACAACTTCCAGAAGGCAGAAGACATTGTAAGAAAGTTTTTGCCCTATAACCAGTCGCCAGTTAATAAGGACTACTGGGACTTTCACACAATACTGGATCCAGCTCAACTGAAAGTTAACGGTGAGCCAGCTGGTAAAGCAT
This sequence comes from Candidatus Melainabacteria bacterium, assembly GCA_003175915.1. Classification (GTDB taxonomy): domain Bacteria; phylum Cyanobacteriota; class Vampirovibrionia; order Obscuribacterales; family Obscuribacteraceae; genus PSRH01. The sequence continues at coordinate 6,520 of PSRH01000196.1, forward strand.
TACTTGAGCAACTAAGCCAGTTGTGCCAACAGCCCACGGCAATTGATTGGTTCTTCAAGCTTATTCCTACTTTCGAGCCCGGACCGCATGTGGTGGTTGATCATCCGCACGCGATCTATCAGGGGTTGATTGACTACATGGTAAACAATAGATGGTGCTTCGACTATGTGACTTTCGTCGATCGAATGACACCAGGACTGGTTAAGGTAACAGGTATGGAGAATTTTTATCCGATCGAAGTCCCAGTCCTTGATATGGTCTGGATCTGGGCCGGACCGATCGTGGTGGTGGCTGGAATAATGACTTGGATGCGTTGCAAGCAGTCGCCTCAAGCAAAACCCGCACAAGCCCAGGCGGCAGTTTCGGGTACTTAAAGTGAAGCAGATGTCGATCTCAGAGATGAACGCAGAACACAATGATGCTAAGAGCCGCCCCTTGAAAGTCAAGTTTCAAGCGAAAGCGACGGCCCTGGTTCTCTCGATTCTTTCGCTTTCCTGGTTCTTCGAAGGTGTCAGGCATTTGAAACAATCTCCTGATCTCGGCCACATGCTCTTCCTGGTTGTTCCGGTACTATCAACTCTATTGCTGTTGTGGGTTCAGGCTTACTGGATTTATATTGAGGAAAAGTCGAAGGGCACTCTGAAAAAAACTGTTGTTCATTTCGATCGCATTGAGGAGTGGCTTAAGTCAACACCTGTCGATAAGGATAGGAAGGCATGATCAAAAGTGGCAAAGACTTATTGATTATTGTTCTGGCGGCTAGCTGTCTGATCGTCAGCCTGGTCTTGCAACCGTGGGCTGAACTTGGTTTCAATGGCGACTTTCCTGCCTGGATATCTTGGTTGACTGGGTGGCTTGGAATAGATAAGTTCTTCAATTGGCTCGGTAACTGTCAGTTTGCCAAAGATATCCAAGAATTTCTCAGTCAACAGGGAGCGCAGGCGAATTTTGGTGAATATGCATATTGTCTTTTTCTTTTCGTCGCCCTTATTGTTGCTGCCATCGCCATAATCCTAATTGGACGTGAAGAATCAGAGGAAAAGCTCTTGTTACCGGTCAAGAAATAAGGGGAAGCTAAGTGACCAATTCCGCAAGATCGAGTAATGAAAATCCAACCGGAAGCGCTTATGATGCGGCTATTAATGAGCTGAATAAGCTCTTGCTTATTCTGGAAAATGTCACTAACTCGATCACCACGAGTAAGTACAATCCATTTTACTATCATGGTGCCTTGCCCCAGTTTTATCTCTGGGTGCTTTTCTTATCGGGACTTTTGCTTTTCGCCTATTACATTCCAACAATTGATAACGCTTATCTGTCTGCCAGACTCGTTAATGCTTGGACTTCAGTGCAATATATAACGGATAAGCTGCCATTTGGTGGCATTATTCGTTGCATTCACCGTTACGCGGGTGATGCGATGGTTATTTTTACTGTTCTCCACGCAATCAGGGTTTGGTTTACCGATCGCTACCGCCAGTACCGCTGGGTGCAATGGGTAACGGGAATCATCTTGTTTCTCATGGTCCTGTTTATTGGGCAAACCGGTTATTACCTGGTTTGGGATGAGCGTTCGCTACTGTTGACTCGCATGACAGCCAGCGCTCTGGAAGTGTTGCCGATATTTGGAGGTCCGCTCAAAACGGCTTTCCTCAACGGTGAGACGATCACCAATCTCACGCTCTCCAACTTCCTTTTCATCCATATAGGGCTGTCTTTCACGTTGTTGTTTGTTCTCTGGCTGCACTACGTGCGCATGACCAGGCCGGTAATCACACCACCACCTGCAATCAATTACATTCTGGTGGCATCGATTTTGCTTGTCGCTTTCATGTTCCCGATTACAAGCGGAAAAATGGCCGATTTGAACACGGCACCCACATCATTTGAGATGGACTGGTTCTTCCTATTCCCCTACGCTTTTATGTCAGCCGTGCCGCTCGTGGTGTTCTGGGTGGGTGGCGTGATTATTGCGTTTGTCGCCCTTGTTTTGCCCTGGCTGGTCCGCAATGTATCACCGCCTGTGATACCAGCTGAAGTCGTAATCGACAAGTGCACAGGATGTTCGCTCTGTTATAAGGACTGCCCCTATCAAGCTATTGAGATGGTACCGGCTCCGGCAGGGTCGCGCTTCAAATTGTTGGCGACGGTTAAAACGGCGCGCTGTTCGTCTTGTGGAATATGTGTGGGCGCCTGCGCCTTTGATGCCATCGACTTACCGAATTTAACCGATAGCGACGTGACGGCGCAAATAAAAGCATTGGTGGAGGCTAAGTAGAATGGCAGACAAGAAGAGGGTTATAACTCTAATCTGCGAACGGGCAGCTGATGTGAACGACATAGTCGGACCTTCGGGGCTGGTGAATGGCATGCCAGAACTGGGGATGGTCAAATTTCCGTGCAGCGGCATGATTCAACCATTGATGATCGAAGCAGCCTTGAAAGCTGGTGCTGAAGGAGTAATTGTTTGCGGTTGCCAGCTCGGTGATTGCTATTACCGTGAAGGCAACAAAATGATCAGAGAGCGCCTCTTGGGAGAGCGTCCACCCGGCTTGAAAAAGACAGTCGATCGCAGGAGGGTAATGGCTCTCTGGCTTTCCCGCCTGCAAAAGGAACGCTTTCTTTCGGAATCAAAGGAATTCATCGCCAGATTAGGCAGCATGGAAAAGGTCGAAGCAAAGTCTTAGTCGAGTTTCTCAAATGGCCACAGAAAAAACAAAAATCTCGGAATTTCAAATCATCCAGCGCTGGTTCTGGTTTTTCCTTCTCTATTTTGCCTTTATTGTTCTGATTGCTTGTTTCGGACTGGTCGCCGAATTCTAGCTTGGTCGTCTCCAACGGCGCCAGCGCGGCTGCCAAAGCCAATGGCGGTATCTCTGCCGTTGGGGATTGTCGAGCGCTTTGTCGGCCGAACGAAAATGTTCCAGAAGCGATTGTCACAGACCGTGTGTAGAATCCTGTTCGCTCAAATCCGAGATTGTCTTAGATTGTGTAGTGCTTCAATTCCAGGATTTTCTCGTTCCGCAGGTGCCCAAAACCCTGCCGTAACTCCCGACAATGGTAGCGCTCCGGCAAAGGCGATGCTATAGACTGCCTGGATCAGAGATAAGACTAGACGTACTCAGACAGTACCGCTAAACGCCTTCTTCCGATAAATCCATCATTGATTGGGTGCCAGTAGGCTATTTCATCTTCCGCTAGACACCAGCACAGAAAGTAGTCGAACTGTCCTTCTCTGGCAGGGAAGTCGAGAAGCCCTGTGTGTATATCTCTTAGAATGACGCCCTGGTCGGAAATTCGCTCTATCCAGTCGTTTAAACAATCGATATATTGTTGTTGAGCTAGAGAAAAGTCCTCAATTGCGTGTTCGAATCTTGTCCGTTCAGCTCTCAGTTGGCTCACGCCTGAAACATCTGATTTAAGGGGCTGCACGGCAGCCATTGCCTGGCTTGAGCGTTCGTAATTCTTGCTTGTCGAGGCCAGGTTGCGTTCGTACTCTTTAAGCTCATCATTGGCCAGTAAGAGCATGGCTCTCAGCCGCGGCAACATGCTCTGCGCCTCTTCCAGGCTGAATGTGCGCTGAATGACCATCTAAGCGCTCCCTCCGCTTACCACCAGGCTTCGATCAACAGTCCACAGCCCAAGTATATCGTTTGGCAGATAACTGTAGGTGGTTCACTAAGAAGAGAAAAGGGCAAACGCATATCGTTTGCCCGTACTCATTGTTCTATAAAAAGGAAAGCCGTCGGATAAGGTGGTTAATCTCTCTCTCGTTGTACGAAGTCCAACGGCTAATCGATCTCTAACAATAGCTTCAGTCAAATAGATCAAGCCATAGGGTTTACCCTGGGACTTTCTATTATTTTCTGTTGACATCGACCGATAACCCTAGCCTTTTTCCGGACCGGTGCCTGCCAGAAAGACTAGCGCAGGTCAATAAAGACAGTCAGATCGGGGTTGCTATCTTTGCTCAGCGGGAACCATTTCCACAGTCTGATATTGGCGCGAGCTGGTAATTGCGAGCAGTCGAACTCGTCGATGTCCGGTTGGGCTGGGCTCATATTGTTGCAGCCACCCGGGTACTGGCAGCTGTTGCCGCAATGGATCATCTGTTTGATCAGGGTCGGTTGCTGCGACGACTTTTTGGGAGTAATGTTCATGGATTTCAACGGATCAAGATAGATATAGTTGAAACCAAAATCCCGAGCATTGTAAGCAATCAGGCCAAACTTGATGGTGTCCTCGACCGGCACGATCAACTTATCCTTGCGATTGGAAAGCTCTTTATTGAAGGCGCTGATGTTGTAGGTAACCTGGACCAAAGAGTCCGACGGAAAGATTCTTAGCGATTCAGGCAACCAGCAATAAGGGAAGGATTTGTCTTTGAGATCCGATTCTGAGATTTTGTCCTTGTCCCAGATAAGAGCCGTACCCGAATTGGCGCCGACCAGGAGGAAGGGATTGAGCAAAAAGCGGGATTCCTCCGCCATCCCCTCGATGCTTCGCGGCCCTGCACCCCAGATGAAGGTGCCTTGCATTCCCCACCACGGGCGGTGATCTTCTATGGGACCAAAAACGAGCAGGTTAGGAATATAGGATTGGCGCAGTAAAGACGGGTGGCGGTTGACGGCCTGCGATCTGAGCTGGAGCACCTCGCTCTTGCTCTTAAAGTTTAAATCGCCAGGTGGATTTATAGGGATGTTCACCGGTCCCTTTGCGTCTTCTGCTTCGCCTGTCGCCAGAGAGTTAGAGCGTGGCAGCAGGGAGCAGGAGGCCAAGACGGACAAAAGGCTTACGAACAAAAGCCATCGAGACAGCATTGCTGCACTGCGGACTTTAGTTGATTGAATTTCAGCTCTACTGCCCTTCTGGCCCCCGGGTGAGACCTTCTGGAGCCACCATATATGAAATCCTGATTTCACTCTTATAAACAGGCTCTCTGACAGGATTGACAATTATATAGCAGCTATTGCCATTCTTTTGTTCGGCACTTAGGGTTGTGCCGACCGTTCCCAGGGTCTTCCACTGGTACATATTGAAAGTGTTTTGGTACCAGTTCCGCACTTCGTCCGGCTTTTCCTGGGTGAGAATGCTTAGTTTGTAGATCGTCCAGCCTTCTGCATTGGATTGAACCAAACCATGGGCAAACTTGCATTTACCGGAGTAGGTAGGTAATTGGGGTAGCTCAGGCTGTTCTTTAAGCTGTTGGGCGTTGCCAAAACCATTTTCGCCGCCATTCTGGGTGGAACGATTGTTGTTATTCGAACCCCAGGTCTGGGATAAGGCCGGCGAAGCGGTTAAGGAAAGGAGACACAAGGCCAGTCCTAGCTGACTTTGTCTCAATAGAGACATGTTCATTTACTCCTCCGATCGTATCTGTCTTCAAACTAAGGTACTTCTATCCTAGTTCGGAGATGAGAACTGCGCGTCGGCATTGACTACATTATAGAACGACATTTGTCCCAGCAAATGGTTCGTACCCGAGCTATTCTGCCAGGTGCAGTAGTCGTACGAGTCAACTGCAGCAGGTAGGTTGTGATTACTGGCGGCAGTAAGCGACTCGAACGGTTGTTCGTGCAGGCCGTTATCACCTAATTGGTTAGGCCAAGGGCCATTGCCTCCGAACATCCAGCCTTTGTCGGCATCGATAATATTGCCGACTGAGTTGAAAGTGCTGTCGTTCTGGCAGGCGTTATAGAGCACGGTACCGTCGTTAAGCGGCTCCGGCCTGCCGTTCAAGAAGGCTGGTTGGACGCGACTTACCGTCAAGTTAATGCCGTCCGGGCTGTAAATCCACTGCGTGGCGCCGAGGTCAAGCCTCCAGCCGTTTTGCACCAGGGGATCTCCTGCAGCGCGCGGACCGCCAAGTAGCGTGCGCACCGTTGTCCAGGTGGTTGACGGAATGATTTGCTTGCAGCGCTCATACAATTTTCCGAGCACTGTGTTCGGGTCGTTATACTGGGCTGCACTATCCGGATCAATACAGCCGGCCCCATTGTCCCTCAGTTGAACGAGCAAATCATATGGTTTGGAGACAGCGCCGAAAGCGACTGTGCCATTGACTGGATAGGGATTGTCATTGCCGTCGACAGCAATAGCCGTTGTATTGGTCGGCTGAGCGGCTGCGAGCGCTCGGTTATAGACTTTCGAACCGGAAGGGGCGAAGCGTTCGTCCACCGTGAAGCTATAGCCTGAGAAGTGGCTGGATCTGGTAGCGTTCACCCAGTTGGTGATTACTGCACCTTTGGCCGCTTCTAGATCGGTTAACGTCAGACCGAAAGGGACACCGGTGGCGCTGTTGCCTAGTGGATCGTAAACCGCTTCGAAGACTGGCACATCAAGGGCGCAGATTTGCGGTAGCTGTGAACCAGGTTGATATTGCGTGGAAATGCATGATGGGGAAATCTGGTCACCGAAGAAACTACGCAACCGGCCGTAATCGGAATTTTGATATACCGCGGCATTGTTTGGGTTGGCCGCATAGACAGCGACGTTGTTGGGGCGCCCATATTTTTTAAAGTTCTGGTTGGGCAAATTTCCTCTGAACGTCGGCCAGTAGGGTGGGCCAAGTGGGCCGCCGACCCGATAAGGGTTATAGGCGTATTCGGCTAGATACTGATTGCGAATCCAGGCAGGGAATTCGTATCCTACCGCTGGGTCGAGAGAAGGTCTGTGACCGTTCGGATCGACTGTCCAACCAACTGTCGAAGCAGTGTTGTAGGTCATGTAGGCCTTGACTTCCCTGTAAGGGCTGACGCCAGCTGGTGGGAATTTCTCAAAGAAGGAGTTGTCGTTGGTGACATAAATGCCACCGCCCACACCTGGATAAAGAGCGTTATTGAAGATGTTGTTGGCACCGTTTACCGCACCGTATATGCCACCAAAACCAGGGTTCCACTGTTGCAGGGCTGAGGCAGGGTTGGCATTGCGGGCGTCCGGACCATTGACTAGCCTGACGTAGTCGTGGCTGAGCGTAACCGGATACTCATTGTATATGGATCCAACAACGGCACTGGCAACAGCCGTGAGCATGCTATTCGTCTTCAGTGTTTCCCGGGAGGCCGTCTGTCCTTGCACGGAATTGCAGGGCGCATAGCCGATGCGAGCGGCAGCGCTGTTGAAGCGCTGTCCATCGATCAAGTGTGGTCCCGAGGCCGGATTACAAGCAGCAAGATAAATAGGATGGATGCGAGGATCATTGTTGAACCAAATCGGCTGGTAAGCCCTCAGTAGTGGTTCACCTTGTTGATAAAGGCCATCTTGTTCGTAGGCCAGTCCATGCAGAGGATCTCTTGCGTCAGTCGAAGTTGTGGAACCGGTAAAGTCTCTGGCGAAACCGTTAGCCAAGCCATTCAATACAGGATCGCCGTTGACAGCTCTGCTATTGAAGTAAACGTTGGCCTTACCACCGGTTCCCCCTACACCCGTAGTGACAGAGAGAAACTGGAGGTCGCTGACAAGGGTTGGATTGCTTTGTCTACCCAACATGCTGACGTTGTTTTCGCTAGCAACTCGCTGGAAATCCTGGGCAGTTTGGGCACCGACAGTACCGGAAGCGACAATCAGACCATTTAAGGTATCTCCGAAACGACGCAAGCTGTCTGGTCTATTCCAGATCAAATTGTCGACGTTACTGATACCGACGGGATTGCCGTCTTCCAGTGCATTCATGGCCATTAAGGCGCAGGCACCGGCAGCCCGGTTATAAGCAAAAATATTGAATTTCCCGGCAACCTGATCGGGAGCACCGGGAGGCAGAGTCGGTTGATTAGGATCGGGAGGAACGTTAACACCCAGTCCTCTAAATTCAGGCGCAAGCACGGCTGAGTTGGCCGGAACATTGACGGCTAGAATCGACCTGGCAGCTGTGAGACAACCGGCGTCAGTAGCGTTGAGGGTCTGCTTGTCGCCGCCCAATATACGCGCCAGAAAGAAGAATGCGGCACCTATAAGGACTATCGTTACTACCAGTGCGGCTACGATACCTAAAGTCGCACCGCGTTTACTTCTCGAACTCATTTTCGGCATGTCCTCCATGTTCCTCTATGGACGGGCCCGCTAAACTCCATGCCAGACAGTATTTCTACGATCACAAGTCTTGTGATATCGGCATCATTATTTTGCGTTAAACTATATAAAATGTCAAGTTCTTTTAATGCTCAGTCGGATAATTTTGATGGCTTTTTGATGTCTATGTGAAAGCCTATAGATTAAGCCTATGTGGGGATCCTCTGAACCACCCGCAAAACCAAGAGACATCCACAAGACTATTATACATTAGCTGCACTTAATTAGTGATATATAAGCTGCCCGAAAATATCGGCGGTAATCGAATTACCAGACACGCCATTTATGGCAGGGCATTGTATCGGCAAGTTGTGGATATTACATTAAATATCACAAGTCTTTTTGCTTTTACTTTATATAGATACAAACCTGAGCTTGCCCCTTACTCTTGGGGCTGCGTGCTTTGCGGTGCCTGGCTAAAGAACATGCCCAGGTGCGTGCGGTAACCCGGCTTGGTACTGGGATTGAAGATAAGGGTGCACATATGGCCATCTTTATGATTGGCCGTTATCGTTTGCCCGGCCGAATTGAGAATCTTCCACTGATACATGGCCAGGGCATTTTCATACCAGCCTTTGACTTTGGCTGGGTCTTCCTGAGTCAGGTACTTAATGTGGTAGACAGTCCAACCTTTTCCTGTCGGTTGCGTGTAGCCGCGCAGGAATTTCAATTTTCCCGAATAGCTAGGTAGCTGGGGAAGATCGGGTGCCTCTTTTAACTGCTCAATATTGGCGTTCCTGTCTAAGGCGCTTTCTGTCGTGCTGCGAAAATTGCTGGCGAACTGTTGCGGCTGGCTGACGGCAGGCAGGACCGGATGAAGCATATAGGCCACTAAAGCCACTAAACCGATTCGCGTTAGCTGTTGTCCAGACACCGATCCCTCCTCGCGCTGGCTTCTCAGAATTTAGGTTTGTTCGCTCAATCCTCGTTCTTCAATTTGGTGCTGAAAATACACCATTTGCCGCAACATGATTAAAGAAGGAAAGTTCACCGAGAAAATTGTGGGCACCAGAGCTAGGCCGCCAAACGGCATAATCATACGTCGATGCTGTGCCGTTGAACGCTTGAAAGGGCATGTCGTGCAAATTATTATCACCCCAGATGTTTTGGCCAAACTCACCTACTTCAGAATCGACCTGGTTTCCAATGGCGCCGGCGAAGTCCGGATCCCTACATAGGGGCAGGGCATTGCCGTCGGGTATGGTCGAACCGGGTTGACTGTACTCAGGCAAACCATTGAGGAATGGTGGTGGCGTCGTGCTTATCGTCAAAGCAGTGCCACCAGGTGGCAGGTAGATGTATTGATATTGGCCAAGATCAATAGGATATCGATAGAGCAACGTTGCCACCTGATTAATCGTTACGCCTGGAAGAATTTCCTGGCAACGTTGGAACAACTTGCCCAATTCAGCATTGCTACTGGACCACTGACTGACGTTTCCTGTAGTGACACCGGTATCGACGCAAGTGGGGGCGCCCTGGTTGACCTGATTTGTGGTTATTTGATCGAGCAATTGTCCGGGACTAGCTACTGTCCCGAAGGCGATTGTCGGCGAGTTGGTCGGCGAAGCATAACCTGTGCCGTCCTGGTTATAGACTTTCGAACCGGAATCATTGGCAAATTCGGTGCCATTTGTACTCCAGGTGTAATTGAAAAAGTTGGCGGCATTAGCGATGTTCGTCTGGGCGTCCCTGAGCCAAGCCGTGATTACCTCGCCTTTCAAGGCTTCGAGGTTGGTGACAGTTTGTCCGGATGGCAATGGATAGCCTGTGCCGCTGCTCCCGTAATTGCTTTGGAAGGTACCGAGATACGCGGAGCAAATCGGATCGCCCTGGATCGTGGTGGTGTTGCAGTTGTAGTCAATTACGGAGGTAATATTGCGCATATCGCTGATTGACGCCAGCTGATTGTATCCGGAGCCGATATGAACCGTCTGATTAGGATAGGGCCAATAGATCTGGCTGACGTGGGTGGTTGGATACCAGACACCGAATTGCTGGCCGCGAGTGGGATCGAGCTTTGGATCATGATGGAGCACATCCAGTCCAAAGGAAGTATTGTATTGAGCCCATTCAACAAATTCTTGGCCGACATTTGAATAGACAGTACCGAAAGCACCATTATTGGTGATGATCATACCGCCGCCGCCACCAGGGCCTGCATACAATTCGTTATTGAAGATGTTGCTTGAGCCATCGACGCTGCCGTAGATCCCGGAAAGAGCCGGATTGGCAATGCGGGCGTCCGGGCCATTGTGGATTCTGACGTAGCCGTGTACGAGTGCGACTGGGTATTCGTTATAGAGACTGCCTACTAAGGCGCTAGCAACGTGAGTGAGAGCGACATTCGACCTGTTTGTTTCCAAAGTCACAGTCGTTCCTTGAAGCGCATTGGCCGGTGCGTAGCCGATCCTTTGAGCCGCCGAGCTAAAGCGTCCGGAATCGATCAAGTGTGGTTTAGCCGCAGGACATACTGCTGCCAGAAAGATGGGCGAAAGGCGTGGATCTAAATTTATCGCACTGTAGGCTTGCAGAAGCTGCTGGCCCCCCACATAAGAAGGAGCTGTTGCGTAACTGGTGGCCATGAGATTTGGCTGCGCAGTCGATCTTACGGATCCGGAGCCGTCTTGCGTATTGGGAGCCATATTGGTGTAAAAGGAATCGCCATTAAAAGTGAGTGGGTTGAAATAAACGTTTGCCTTACCGCCCGCGCCACCAAATCCGGTGGGTACCGAGGCATAAGTCAAATCGGAGGTAAGATTAACAGCGGAAGTTGGTCCCATCATATTGATGTTGTTGCTCGAGGCAGCATTTTGAAAAGCCACATATGAAGGATGGCCTATTTGACCCGAAGCAACAATGGCTGTGTTGAGCCCATCTCCTAAAGTCTGCAAACTGGTGATCACGGTATTGGCATTATCGATTGCTGTGGGTGTGTTTTCCTCAAGAGCATTCATGGCAATGAGAGTGGTCGAACCGGCTGCCCGGTTGTAGGCGAAAATGTTCATCAGTCCATTGGCTGAGGAGTCTGGCTGGCCTGTATGAACATTGATCCCCAATCCCTGAAACTCTGGAGCGACACCTGCTTGGGGCAGGCCAATCGCGATCATATTGCGGGCCGCACCGAGCGCACCGGCATCGGTGGCATTCATGGTTTGACGATCACCGCCAAGCATGCGCACCAAAAAGAAAAACAGACAGCCAATCAGGACTAAAGTCACTGCCACAGTGGCAACCAGGCTGAGGGTAGCCCCTTTAGCGCGGGGCGTTATTAGCTTAGGCATGTTTCCTCCACACGTCCTGTATGTAGTCGGGCCCAGGGATGCCAAGCAAAAAGTCAGAATCAGAGTAAGTGGATGGTCAATAAAGAATCATTCATTAGGCTGACTTAACACCAAAATTGTTTGATTCGACCGATCGACAAGCCAACAATTACGCCTGCCTGTGAATTAGATGCCATTCTAAAGGCTCGTCAAAACCCGGTTTTAAGCATACTGTCAATTATCTTGTATTAATTGATATCGATCGTATGTCTTGATAACCGGCATCGAACCCAGCTGCGAAAACCCGGCAGGGACGACCCATACACAAGATAAGCTTAGTGTCTGATAATGAACAGTGACTTAGTTTTTTCTATTTTGTCTCGAGCGGATGAAAACTGGTGGATAAATGCCTTCAATAGGTGACGATTACCAAAATATCGCTCAGGCTTTTTCATCGTTTGCGTCACCACTTTTGGCCAAAAGCGCAATCATTAGCCAAAAAATGAATTGCACTTGTGGTCGATAGAAAACTGTGTCGACAAGACCATGAATCATAAGCCCGACCAACGAAGCTGCTGCACCGGCTGTCAGGTAGCGATGCAGCGTTGGTTGTGGTGCCCAGAAACTGAGATGGGCGCGCGCCAGACAGGCAATCACCAGCAAAGCAAAAACACAAAGTCCTAGTGCACCGGTTTCCACAGCTACTTCTAGAGGCACACAATAAGTGCCAAGAGCATCGAAACCGCTGCGCATATAGAGACCATAGGCGAGTCGAAAAGCTTGATTGCCGACGCCTACACCAATCCACCAGTTGTCTTTGAACATGGACAGAGAGGACAACCAGACATTGAGCCGATAGGAGTTCGAACTGTGTTCGCGACCAGCGAATATCGACATGATCCGGTGTTCGAAAGTCGGCGCGAAGTGAATGGCCAGCAAAAGTGAAAGTGGTATCAAAACGATTAATGTTCCCAGCCAGGGTCGCAATTTTGGCCGACGCTGCCAGAGAAAACTTCCTAATATGAGTAGAAGAAATGCTAAACCGCCGAAGAGTCCGAGATAGCCGCCGCGGCTGCCCGTGAGAACCGTGGCTAGAGCCGTCAAACCGAAGATGGACAAAGGTACTAAACTGAGCAACCATTTCTGGCGAGCCAGTGCCCCCATGGCAAGCGCACCGGCCAGCGGCACGATGGGCACCAGGTAGCCAGCAAGCAAGTTGGGATTGTTGAGAGTGGCGTAGATTCTGGTGGCTTTATCTTCAATGCTTGGATCTTCCCAGGTAGCCAGTGGTGCAACGCCGATTTTGTACTGATAAAGTCCGTAGATTGAGACTAGCGTGCTAACCCCTAAGAGAACGCCAACCAGGACCATTCTCCGACGCCAGTTATTTGAGATTTGTGCTGAAAATAGAAAGTATCCGATCAGGTAGACATATACCTTGGCCAAACCTCGTAAGCTCTCGCCGAAATAATGCGATGATGCCGCCGCGATCAGGTTTATACCAGCGTAGGCAATTATCAGGAGATCGATAGTATTAGTGTTAGGTCTTTCTTTGCCACCAAGAATGGTGCCAAGCAACCAGATCGCTGCACTGGCAAGCAATATTATGGCCAGTCCTTCTTTATCGTTGGTAAACGATGGCAGAGGTAGGCAGGCAAACAGAATAACCACCACCCAGAAGCCCAGTTTTTGCAGTGCTGAGCCGATTGTGACATTCGAATAGAAATTGCTCAGTAAGCCCGTCGAGCTTTTCCACAAGTTGGAAAGGCGTGAGGCAGACAGGATTGACTGCCAGGCTGAATCAGTGTTCTTCAGAGATAGGGCTGTGAGAAGCTGTGCAAACAATGTTGTCTACCCTTAAGACTTTCAGGGTACCGGCTTGATATCGACAACTAGACCCTGCACTCTGTACTTGAAGCCTTCCAGCTCAATTTGATTGCCGAGCTTGATTTTATTTCCCCTCACCACATAACCATCGGCAGTGCGTTCCGCCTCGTCCACCACCGTGACCAAGTAGTCGTGGGAAATCGGACAGGTTGGATCGTCGAAGCAAACTACCTTTTTGCCATCCGGAGTTAGAAAGGCAGTCTGCTTTGGACTGTGCTCCACTTTACTGATCGTCATCGGTGGCTGAACGGGCTGATTGCGAATCGTGATTGATGACTTGTCACCAACTTTGAATATGTCCAGATCTTCCGTTTTCAGCCCAGCAATATATACGTCAATGCCTACTTTGTTTCTACCTTCGATAATCTTATCAACGCCGGCATGGCCGGCGTGGGCGAGCCAGAAACCGAGGACGCTCAAAGCGAGAACCATTAGTAAAGCGAAGTCGAGTTTGTTCAGTCGTTTGGGTATGTTTTGCTCCACACGGACTCCTTGCAGTCACGAGATGATCGTTTGAAAGAAGAGATCATAACCCATTTGACCCTTGGGGCGCAGCGGCGGCGCGCCGCTAATCTGCAAGGGCGACCTGTTCTAAATTTTCAATTAACTCTTCTTGGGTGGTAACGGCTGTGCCGGGTTTGCGCACTACTATTCCGGCAGCAAGATTGCCAAGTGCCATTGCTTCTTCTACGGAGGAGCCGGTAGCCAGGGCAAGCGTCATTGTGGCCACAACAGTGTCGCCCGCGCCGGTTACATCGAACACTTCGCTGCGGTTGAAGACAGGCATGTGTACGGGTGAATGCCCGGTGCGGAAAAGCACCATTCCTTCTGGACCCCGGGTAATTAAGATTGCTTGAGCACCGGTCAAAAGGAGCAGTTCCTCACCGCCTTTTAAAAGTTTCTCCGGTGTATCGAATGAATAACCGACTGCCTTTTCGGCGTCTGGTTGGTTTGGGGTGAGCAGTGTTGCCGCCTGGAAGCGCTCGAAACCTTCTTGAGCATCGATAACGTATAGAAGACCATGATGAGCTGCCACCCTTCTACTTGCGGCGATGATACCATCACTGATTACTCCTGCTCGGTAATCCGACAGTATGATGGCATTGTAGCCGTTAGCTGCCCGCTCCAATCTTTCGGACAGTAAAGACTGCACCACACTGTCTATAGTGGCATGGGAAATCCTGTCTAGCCGGAGAAGTTGCTGGCGGATTGCATAGGACCTGGATAGAATTCTTGTCTTAACTGTGGTCGGACGGCTGGGATCTTGGACGAGGCTGTGAGTAATTCCGTATTTCTCCAATAGAGTTGCAAGTTTGGCTGCGTATTCATCTTTACCGCAAACTCCGACCGCATGACAGGAGGCGCCTAATGCCGTGATGTTGTGCGCTGTGTTGGCGGCGCCGCCCGGTATGAGCTCTGTCTCGACGTGTTCGAGGATGAGTACTGGAGCCTCGCGCGAGATGCGTTCCGGCTTACCTTCTAGCAGTTCGTCAATAAGAAGGTCGCCAACCACGATGACTTTGCCCTTTGCTAAGCACTTTATGCATTCGCGCAATCGCGTCTTTGAAAGTCCGTGCGCCGACAGCGCAGCTGCCGCCTGCGCCATATCGTGGGGTTGAATTTTTTCCAGACTCTTAAACACTTGCCTTCCTTTGGTATGCGCTTCGTCGATTCCGAGTGCCAGTTCCGTCGCCCGTTTCACTTCTTCGAGGTAGTCCTCTTCATCGTAGATTTTTTCGAATTCGAGATCTTTAGCGATTTCTTCTTCTTCCCGTTCATCTTCATCGGTCTTGAGG
>PSRH01000233.1 GCA_003175915.1 Candidatus Melainabacteria bacterium
CGGCGCTTGAGCGCGAGCGGCAAATTAAGAAGTCCCTATTGCCAACCGAGATGATGGTGACGGCCGATTTGTCCGTGGCCTTGCAAGAAGCAGAGGTTGTCCTTCTTTGCTGCAATTCTCAGGCCATGCGCAATCTGTCTGAGAAGTTGAAAGAACATTTCAACGGCGCTGGCAAGGATAAACGGCCGATCCTGGTCAGTACTGCCAAGGGTTTGGAGCTGTCTTCGCTGAAGAGAATGTCTGAAGTAATTGCCGAAGTATTGCCTGATTTACCAGTCTGTGCCCTTTCTGGTCCTAACCTGGCCGGCGAAATTCTATCCGGCCTGCCGACGGCGGCCGTAGTCGCTTCCGATAATCTAGAAGTGGCGGCCGGCGTCCAGAAGCTCCTTAGCGTCGCCAAGTTTCGTGTCTATTCAAATGCAGACATAATCGGGGTCGAATTGGGCGGCACCTTGAAGAACGTGATCGCCATTGCTGCCGGTGGTTCCGATGGTCTTAATCTAGGTGCTAATGCCAAAGCGGCGCTTTTGACCCGTGGGTTGGCGGAGATGACCAGAATCTCCATGCCTTTGGGGGCGAAAGCTTCGACTTTGGCAGGACTGGCTGGCATGGGAGATCTCTTTGCTACTTGTGCGGGGCATCTCTCCCGCAATTACCGATTAGGTTTGGAAATGGCAAGAGGTAAGTCGATAGAGCAAGTCCAACAAGAAGTTGGCTCGGTGATTGAAGGCGTGCCGACGACGGCTGCTGTTTGTGAACTTTCGAAAAGAGTTGGTATAGAGCTGCCGATAGCTGAGCTGGTCCAAAGCACGCTATTGGGCGAAACTACACCTGGTAAAGCGATTATGTCTCTGATGGCAAGGCCGCTGGTGACCGAGTACAAATGATCAAGAGCATCAAGAGCTTTTTGAAGTCAGTTTTATGGCTAACTAAAAAGATGAGCGAACGGGCATAGCGACTGGAAGGGGAGGAAGAGCTACTTTGAATAATGCCGGCAACCGCGCCACTGATTCCGCCGGGAAGAGGGTACTGATGCTTTCCTGGGAATATCCACCCAGAATTATTGGTGGCTTGTCTCGAGTTGTCTCCTCGCTGTCTAAGGAATTGGCTATTGCCGGTTGGTCGGTGGATGTAGTTACAGCCGATCACCCCGGCACCGCCGAACATGAATTGGATGGAGCCGTTAATGTTCATCGAGTCAAGACTCAAACAGATACGACGCCAGATTTTTTGACCTGGGTAAGCCGTCTCAATTTCGGCTTGCTTCAGTATGCGCTCAAGCTGCAGCGCCAGAAACCGTTTGCGATTATCCATGCTCACGACTGGATGGTAGGTGATGCTGCCTGGGTGATGAAAGCAGGCTTCGGTCTTCCCATCGTCACCACTATTCATGCCACTGAAGCAGGGCGAATGCATGGTATCCATAACGAATTGCAGCGCTACATTCACCAGATGGAATGGCGCCTCACCTACGAATCGTGGGAGGTGATTGTCAACAGTCAGCACATGTATGGTGAGTTACAGCGCCTCTTTGGTCTTCCCGCCAACAAGATGGTGGTGATTCCCAACGGTACGGATCCCGGTGAATTCGCCTTCAAATTCGATGGCGCCCAGTTGCGTTCCTCGTATGCCGGCGCTTCTGAGCCGATTGTTCTTTATGTCGGACGGTTGGTTATGGAAAAAGGCGTGCAAGTCCTGATCGATGCCGCCTCTAAGGTCCTGGCTCAATGCCCGCAGGCGAAATTTCTGATTGTCGGCACTGGCTATTATCTTGATGACTTACGGCGACAAGCTGCTTACCTGGGCATCGAACACAGCGTTCGTTTTCTTGGCTACGTGCCTGATGCGGAGCTGAGACAGCTCTATAAGATTGCCGACGTAGTGGCCATACCGAGTCTTTACGAGCCGTTCGGCATTGTTGCTCTGGAAGGCATGGCTGCGCAAGTACCGGTGGTGACATCCGATACAGGCGGTCTGAGGGATTTTGTCGAGCACATGGTCACCGGTATCACAACCTATACAGGTGATTCAGGCAGCCTGGCCTGGGGCATCCTTGAGATATTGAGAAATCCCGATCTGGCCAAAAGGCTTACCCACGATGCCTATCAGAAAGTACTGCACATCTATAACTGGAAAGTGATCGCCAACCGCACCAGCGAAGTTTATGAGAAAGTGATCTCTGAGGCAACGCGCTTAGGCGTTGACGGTGTCTCGGCGACGCCACTGATACCACTGGCGACGGTGGCACCAACCGTTTCACCGGAAGAAATCGTCAAGCGGGGAACGGAAATCAAATGAAACCGTCCGATCAAACGAATCACATCGTATGGGTGCTCCAATGGAACGCCCCTTGCACCCGTAGGTCGATACCGGTGAGGAGCCAATGAAAGCAGTAATCATGGCTGGCGGTTCAGGAACGCGTCTTCGGCCGCTCACGAATGGTTTGCCGAAGCCGATGGTGCCTGTAGCTAACAGGCCAATCGCCGAGCACATCGTGAAATTGCTCAAGCGGCACGACTTCAAGGATGTCATCTTTACCCTTCACTATTTACCGGACGCCATCCGTGACTACTTTGGCAATGGTTTTGATTTCGGTTTGAAGATTTCCTATGCAGTTGAGGAAGGAACACCGCTAGGGACGGCCGGCTGTGTCAAGGCGATTCAGGATGAACTTGATTCGGCTTTCCTGGTCATTTCCGGGGATAGTCTCACTGATGTCGATCTCAGTGCCGCTGTCAAATTTCACAAGGAAAAAAAATCAAAGGCAACCATCGTTCTGAAGCGTGTCGAGAATCCGCTTGAATATGGTGTGGTGATCACCGATTCCCAATCTCGCGTGCAGCGATTTGTCGAAAAGCCGGGTGCAAGCGAGATCTTCTCCGATACTGTTAATACCGGCATGTATATCCTCGAGCCTGAGGTTTTGCTCTATGTGGTCATGGGTCGCGAACAGGATTTTTCAAACGATTTATTCCCCCTGCTTTTATTGCGAAATGAGCCGATCTATGGCTATGTTGCTGATGGTTACTGGTGCGACGTCGGCAGCCTCCAGGTTTATCGCCAGGCCAACCGTGACGTGCTTGACGGTAAAGTAAAACTGGACATTGATGCGCCCCAGATTCAGCCCGGTATTTGGGTCGGCGAAGGCACTCAAATAGATGCAAGCGTCAAGATGAAAGCACCTATTTTAATTGGGCGCAATTGCCGCATTGGTCGCGACAGCGAAATCGACTCACATACGATCATTGGCGACAACGTTCTTATTCAGGAGAAAGTCAGCCTCAAGCGTCCGGTCATCTGGTCCAATGTCTATGTCGGCAACGAAGCGGCTTTGCGGGCATGCATCGTTTGCAACAGTGCCACGCTGCACAACTCCGCCGAGGTTCTGGAAGGGGCGGTGGTCGGTGCCAACACATCAGTCGGACAAGAGGCGGTTATCAATCCGGACGTACGACTCTGGCCCGATAAGATTGTCGAATCGGGAGCACGCGTCATCGAATCGGTGATCTGGGGGACGCGAGCGCCGAGGACCTTGTTTGGTGCCCACGGCGTCAACGGCCTGGCCAATGTGGAGATCACTCCGGAATTCGCCGTTAATCTGGCGGCCGCGTATGGAGCGACGGTCAAGGCCGGTCCGGTTCTGGTCAGCCGGGATTATTGGCGGGTCAGCCAGATGTTATCGCGGGCGATTGTCTCCGGCTTGACTTCGGTAGGCATTGAGGTGCAAAACCTTGAGTCTATGCCTTTGCCTATTTCGCGCTATTACGTGAAAACTCAAAGGGCCAGTGGCTTGATCCACGTGCGCGTATCGCAGCGAGAGACCGATAAAGTCTCTATCGAATTCTTTGACGGACAGGGCATCGCTATCACCCGCGCTATGGAGAGGAAAGTGGAAACCACCTTTTTCAAGGAGGATTTTCCGCGTTGCTCGCCGGCCGATGTTGGTAATCTCGCTTATCCAAGTCGGGTGAATGAATATTATATGGATGAATTCCTCAAACACGTCAAAGGGCAGGTCTTTGAAGAAGACAAAGTGCCGTTTTGTATAGTGCCTGGGTCGAATTACACGCGAGTAACCAAGACAGGTTCAATTTCGACCCATGCTCCCCGAGTGGTGATCGACTACGCCATGGCAGAAACCGGAGCCATTCTTCCGGATTTGTTGGGTCAAGTTGGCATCGAAACGGTCGTGCTCAACTCCTCAATTCGAAACATGCCGCCCAAGCAGGAAGAACGAACGGCCATGCGCAAGCAGCTTGCCGACGTAGTTAAAGCACTGAACGCAGAGTTGGGGATTCAAATGGGACGCAACGGAGAGCAGATGACTCTTGTTGACGAAACCGGCCAGATCATTCGTGGCGAGCTGCTACTGGCGGTGGTGGCGGACATAATTCTCAGGGACAAACCAAGAAGAACGATAGTCGTGCCGGTAAACGCCAGCTCGTCTATAGAAAGAATTGCGGCCCGCTATGGCTGCAAGGTGGTTCGCTGTAAGGCTTCTGAAACGGAGATTGGTACGACAACCGCAAAGCTGGATGATGCTGTTCTGGGCGGTAGCGCCAATGGTTGTTTCATCTTTCCAGAATTTCAAAATGGCTACGATGCCATGTTTGCCTTAGGACAGGTACTTGAGCATTTGACCTTCCAGGGCCGGACGCTACATGAAGCGGTCATCGAACTTCCTCCCCTGGTATATCAAGTCGATTCCGTTCATTGCCCGTGGGAGCGCAAAGGGCGGGTGATGCGCTTGCTCGTCGAAAAGCACCATGATCGCCCCATGGAATTGCTCGATGGTGTCAAAATTCAGACCAGGCCGGAGCACTGGATCCTTGTCTTGCCGGATGCCGTCGAGCCCCTGGTGCACATCTATGCCGATGGCCTTGATCTGCAACACACCTCCTCTGATCTCAATGAGTACAGCCAGTTGGTCCGTTATCTGCAAAACGTCTAGGTTAGCGACGCCTTGGCGTTATAGCGCCGTTGTAGGGGCTGGGCATGGGCCAGCCCCTACAGTGTTAGCCGATCGGAGCGGGGCGAAGATGTTATTTTTTTAAGGAGATATACGCGAATTCGTCCTAGCGAAAAAGCCAAACGCATATCTCAAGTTCTAGCCAGGGTTACCCTGTCCGACTCTTTTCCTTATCTTGCCTTGAAGATAGGCTCTCAGTGCCGTTCAGCGCCGGCTTGCACGATTGTCGATCTTGGGCGTCGTTCGTCCTGAGTAAGTTGCTGGCCGGCTGGCTTTACGCGTAAGTCTGGGAAGTTCTGGGCATGATTAATTGAGGTTTCGCCAACAATTAGATTTGAGCTCTGGGTTTAGGGGCATATTCGTTGGTGAGCCGTGCAAGGAGGCCCTTTCGATGTGGGGAAACAAAGAGGATGCCGCGGCGAAGCGTGCTGGGCGAGCTAACGCCCGCGCCGACAAATCATCAGTCGATCCTCGCCGCTATATCAACAATCATCCGGCCAGTCAGCAAACCAGGTCACCCGCCCATGTTGTCGAAGCGACCAGCGGCGACTTCGGTAAAGGCGATAATAAGAACTGGCAAGTGGAGCTATCCCAGAAGATCCTGGTCCATCATCAGAGCGAACCAGGCTCGTCCGATGCGGACTGGATGTCTAGGCTGAAGTCAGAATCAGTTAGTTACTTGCAAGAAAAGCAGGGGATGTCCCTGGCCGCGCTCGAGGTCGACCCCGTCTACAAAAAGGGCATTGAAATACTAATCGACAAGATCTTTGGCTTGCTGCAGCGCTTTATGTACGAATTCAATAAAGTAGCTGCCGGCACCGATTTACACGTCTCGGGCACAATTTCAGGCGATGTTACCGAAGTGACGCGCTACAACAAGTTCCGCGAGGCGGAAGAAACCCAAACTTATTTCCGCGCCCGCTTTTCAACGCGACTGTACAGCCTGGTACTGAGAGGTCGGGAGCAATCGGTCGACATCTTTCTTTTGCCTGTTAATCGCACCATGGCTTTAAGTAGCGGCGAGCGCGAATACAAACCAATTGCGACAATTCAAGTCAAAATCACCGAGGAAGGCATGATGTGGCGGATGGCCGATGCCAATCCGCCGGTTGACTCGCTCGAGAACCTTTGCATGTGGCTTTTCAGTCAATTGATCGAGAGAACGAAGAGCGCTACTGCTGATGATGTCGACTGAAGCGCCTGATATTGCCAGCCCATCGACTTTGGGCAAAAACCTCGATTATGATACCACGTGCAGTGGCGTATCTCGGCGATCATCAGAACAACCTACTGGCTAAATTGGCGATGAGGTGGTAATAAGTTGTTATGTTAGCTAAACTACCCTTCCTCTTGCCAAATGGGAGCTTTCCGATCCACCTATGTCAACGATAAATCTCGATGTGATGAAGCAGCTTCTCCAGGAATTCGTGGAGAAGGAGGCTTTGGCGTCTGAGGAAGTAAAAGTAGTGCAGCAGCAGATTGAGGAGCTTGAGGGGCGCATCAGAGCCTGCCAGGACAAGCTCAAAGTGGTTAGCGAGGACAAACAGCAAATTAGCGCCATGTTGCAACGATACGCAGGCGGTATGGGTCTGTCCCCTATGGGCGCCCAAGTCCTAATGTCAAGTGGTTCTAAGCCGGCCGCTTCCGCGCCCCACGTCGCCTCCAGCCCGGCTGCCGGGGCGGGCAATCTCGCCCAGTCCGTAGCCGAGACCCATCCTTCTGGGAGCGCCAAGGCTGATTCGGCGAGCAAAGCGGGAACCGGCAAGTTACTTGATGGCATTCTCTCTCAAGCCAGTCAACCAAGCGAAAGTGCGGCAACCAACCCGGCGCCAGCAACACCAACGGAAAAGCCGGGCGAGCCTGAGGAAGGCGGAGCCAAGGCGGAAGAAAGCGGCGAAGAAACTCCCGAGGACGCTGTCAAGAGTATCAACGACGCTTTGCGCGGCCTGTTTCGCTAAAGAAACGCTCCCTTCGCTGACCGAAACTTAGCAAGGCCTGACGCCCCAGCTAAGAGTAGGGTCATGAAGCCGATCCTTGCCTTTGCTAAGATCGTACCGTCGCTGTTGCCGATGCCCATTACCTTGACAGAACCTAAGCCGGATGGCGACATGTGTTTGTCCGCCTTCGTCTTGACCAATGGCGTTAGGGCCTAAATGAAGGAAATTGCTGCCATGATGGCAGGCGTGATTGTTGAAGTGCTTGTCAAACCGGGAGATCCGGTGCGGGAAGGCATGCAGGTTGCTGTTCTGGAGTCTATGAAAATGCAGCTACCGGTGAATGCCAGCTCTTCTGGTAGTGTCAAAGAAGTGAGAGTTAAGGCCGGCCAGTTCGTCAACGAGGGAGATCCTCTTCTGTTATTGGAATAGCACTTAGGCCGTGGCTGGCTAGGAAAGCCAGTTAAGGGGTATGGGCAGTGTTCGAGAATCTACCAAAGCGCGTAAAGGTCGTTGAGGTGGGTCCTCGTGATGGCCTGCAAAACGAAAGCAAGACGGTGGCAACGCCCGACAAAGTGCGCTTGATCGAAGCGCTGGCTCAAACCGGGCTAAGAAATATCGAAATTACTTCTTTCGTCTCTCCCAAATGGATACCACAGCTGGCTGACGGTCTTGAGGTAGCGAGAACCTTGAAACTGCCGCCCGGCGTCAGGGTGTCCGCCCTCGTGCCGAATCTCAAGGGCTATGAAAGCGCCAAACAGACCGGTGTCGATCCGATTGCCGTCTTCATGTCTGCTACTGAGACTCATAGCTTGAAGAACATCAATAAAGGCATTAGCGAAGCACTGGCGGTAGTTGAACAAGTTGTCTCAGCCAGTAAAACTGACGGCAAGTCGGTAAGAGCCTACCTCTCTGTAGTATTCAGTTGCCCTTACGAAGGCAAAGTCGATCCCAAAAGCGTTGAGAGTCTTTGCCAAAAGCTTATGGCTATGGGAGTGGACGAGCTTTCTCTCGGTGACACGATCGGGGCTGCTACCCCGAAGGAAGTTGCCGAGCTGGTGCGCATCCTCAAAGAGAAGATCGAACTAAATAAAATGGCGCTTCATTTTCACGACACCAGGGGTACTGCCCTGGTTAATGTTATGGCCGGATTGGCCGCCGGGGTTACTACCTTTGACGCTTCGGTCGCCGGTATGGGCGGCTGTCCCTACGCACCTGGGGCGGCTGGCAACCTGGCTACTGAAGATCTAGTTTATCTACTTGATTCATTAGGCATTGAAACTGGCATAGATTTGTCCCGTCTGGTGGAATGTGGACGGCTGGCTGAAGAGATTCTAGGCAAGCAACTTCCAGGAAGATATTTGCGCTCGGCGCTCTCAAAGCGGAACCCTAAATCGGAACAGTTGAGCGAGTCAAAAGAGCCTGGCGCGATCGAGAGCGTTAATGACGCATTGAGGGGAATTTCTAAGTGACAGGGCGGAGCCAGGTGAGCGCAGCAAAAGATGTACTAACGATCGAACAAGAAGGCCCTTTGCTCTGGCTGAAGCTTAATCGGCCGGAAGCAGCCAATAGCCTCAGTTCGCAATTGCTTATGGCGATCCGCGACGCTTGCAGCGAAATTGCCGGTGACAAAAGGGTCCAAGTTGTGGCGATCGTCGGCACTGGCACGAAGGTTTTTTCGGCTGGGGCTGATTTAAAAGAGCGGCAGTCTTTCAGTCCTGGTGAGCTGGTTGACTACCACGCTCTCATTCAAAGTACGATGCTTGCCGTGGAGAATCTACCTCAGCCGGTGATCGCCGCCCTCAATGGTTCGGCTTATGGTGGCGGTGTGGAGCTGGCTCTGGCTTGCGACCTGCGTCTAATTGTCAAAGATGCCATTTTGAGAATGACCGAAGTGCGTCTGGGCATCATCCCTGGTGCCGGTGGCACGCAAAGACTGCCGCGTTTGATTGGTAAAACAAGAGCTAAGGAAATGATTCTGGCTGCCACTCCAATCACTGCTCAACAGGCCTACCAATACGGACTGGTCAATCGCATCATCGAGGATGAGGCAAAGCCGGACGCAGCATTCCATCAAACGCTCATGGAAGAAGTGCGCGGTTGGGCGAAAGAGATAAGCACTGCGGCGCCGCTTTCGTTAAAGCAGGCAAAGCGGGCGATTAATTCCGGCTGCGAGAAAGACCTCGAAGCTGGCCTGGCTCTGGAGACTAAGGCATATCTTGCACTTTTAAATACGAAGGATCGACTAGAGGGATTGGCTGCCTT
>PSRH01000280.1 GCA_003175915.1 Candidatus Melainabacteria bacterium
GAATTCCATTCGGGCTGATGGATTGCCTGTACAATGATTATCTGGTCGACGTTCGCTAATGGGGGTCGGGATAGAAGGTTCTCTCTTTCCAGCCGGGCCGATATCACAGCCGTGGACAGCTCAAGATTGACCTCGTCCAGCTCAACCCTATCCCCCGTAAATATTGAAACGTTTTCCTTTTTAAGCCTTCCTCTGGCGGCGCACTGGAAGTCGGTACCCAGCTCGTTTAGACAAACAAGGTAGCCACCCGCATGACTCCTCAATACTGTTCCGACCAACATGAAATGCTTCTTCCAGCAACTAGGCTTTGCCCAACAACATTATGTACGAACCGAATGAACTACCCAATGCTTTTACGCAACAAAGATTTTTCAAAGCCACCGGCTTGATTTTTTAGCCAGTTAGATTTTACAGTCACCCATGAAGGACAATTTTATCAATGAGTAGGGCAACCATGAACCAGGCGCAAGACGTCAATAGTCCAAAAACGAACGGGGAAGGCGGATTGGAGAATCCAGCCAGGACCGATAGCGAGAAGCAATTGGCTAACGGCACCTCGCTTGGACATATTCGCAACGTTGCCATTATTGCCCACGTCGACCACGGTAAAACCACCCTCGTCGATGGTTTTCTAAGGCAGACCGGTATTTTCAGAGAAAACCAGGAAGTGGTCGAATGCGTCATGGACTCCAACGCCCTGGAGCGGGAAAGGGGTATCACTATCCTTTCCAAGAACACAGCCGTAACTTACAAGGACTACCTGATCAATATCGTCGACACCCCCGGTCACGCCGATTTCGGTGGCGAGGTAGAGCGGATTTTGGGTATGGTTGATGGCGCCCTTTTAATCGTTGACGCCGGCGAAGGTCCCATGCCGCAAACCCGCTTCGTCCTGCGCAAAGCCCTGGAACGCGGCTTAAGACCAATTGTCGTGATCAATAAGATAGATCGCCCCAACATCGACCCGCACGTTGCCGTGGACCAGGTCTTCGATCTTTTCGTGGAACTGGGTGCCGATGAGAAGCAACTGGACTTTCCCTATCTGTTTGCTTCTGGCGTCCAGGGTTTCGCTATTAAGGATCTGGAAGACGAGAAGAAAAACTTAGTGCCACTACTCGATCTGATTCTCGATCATTGCCCGCCACCTTCGGGCGATAAAGATGCACCACTGCAAATGCAGGTAAGTATCCTCGATTACAGTGACTATCTGGGGAGAATCGCCATTGGACGAATCTATAACGGCATCGTCAAAGACGGCGAACAGGTCGTGTTGCTCAAGGAAGACGGCAGTCAGGTGAAAGCAAAGATCACCAAACTCTTCACCTTCCTGGGCTTGAAGCGCGTGGAAGCACAGTCTGCTTCGGCCGGGGAGATCGTTGCCATTGCCGGTTTTGCCACAGCCAATGTCGGAGACACAATTGTCAATCCGGATAATTTGAGTGAGCTGCCGCGCATAAAGGTGGACGAACCAACCATGAAGATGGCCTTCCTGGTCAACAACAGTCCCTTTGCCGGTCAGGAAGGAAAGTTCGTTACCTCCCGTCAGTTGCGCAGCCGCCTTTTGCGTGAATTAGAGACCAATGTCAGCCTGCGTGTAGAAGAAACTGACGACACCGATACATTTATTGTCAGCGGCCGGGGTGAATTGCACCTGGGCATTCTGATCGAAACAATGCGGCGAGAAGGATACGAGTTTCAGGTCTCACGACCGGAAGTGATCGTCAAAACGGTTAACGGTACCGACCATGAGCCCTTCGAAAAATTGCTCGTGGACGTACCGGACGAGTACACGGGTGCGGTCATGCAGGAACTCGGTCCGCGCCGGGCAGAGCTGCAAAACATGCACGTCGACAAGACCCAAGCTTTCCTCTCATTTCTCATTCCAACACGTGGGTTGATTGGCTTCCGCAGCGAATTTCTCCGCTTGACCAAGGGCACGGGCGTCATGAATCACGCTTTCTTTCAGTACCGTCCCTGGTGCGGTGACATTGCCAGCCAGCGCAACGGCGTGCTGGTTGCCTGGGAAGAAGGCGTCGCCACCGGCTATGCCATTCAGGGAGCCGAGGATCGAGGCGTATTCTTCATCACGCCAGGCACGCGCGTCTATGGTGGCATGATCGTCGGTGAGCACAGCCGCACCTCGGATCTGGACATTAATGTCTGCAAAACCAAGAAGCTGACCAACGTGCGCAGTTCTACTGGCGATGTGCTCGTCACTCTCCAGGCTCCCATTGAGATGGGCTTGGAGCGCTGTCTGGAATACATTCTGGCCGATGAACTGGTCGAGGTCACGCCTAAGAGCATCCGTATGCGCAAACGTGAATTGCCGCGGCGGTAAGTGGAGAACTCTTAGTCAGGCCTTTAAAAAGCGTTCAGATGAATGACCTGGCAATGGAATGAAAGTATTTCTGGAATTTCTCGATACTCATTTTGAACTTGCCATTCTCTAGCTGCTCAAATTCCAAGTGATTAGGATCGTCTAGTGACTGAAAAACTTTCGCTCCGCGACCGTGCGGATTTCTAAGCAAAATCATGTTTTTGGCTTGATCAAGTCCAATGATCGTATAAGCATGCGACGGGATTACCAGTGGCGGAAGGCTATTAAGCTGATATTCGCCCCAGGTGGCCGCTACCACTGGGTTTCCAGATTTGATCGCCGCTCCAATGAAAGAAGAAAGCTCTGCCTCGCCGCAATTGGCTGGATGAATGACTTCGGCTTTGCAGCCCGTGATGCAACCAAGCCCGACTTCAAGCCGAGACTGGTCGCCATCACTACCCTCGGCACCATGATTGTCAGGAAATTTCTTTAGCTCCGCTGCTTCGATAATTGAGGCCCATAAGGAGCGATCATGTATACCAGATCGATCAAGTTCGCTTGAAGGAATGACATATTCCACCCCATCATTTGGAAAGCGAACAGTGTATGCGTCCTTATCCCTGCGCTGAATCATGCTGGCTAACAGCCGCTGTCCTCTGGGCAACTGTGCCAGTGCAGACATCGAGGCTTCAAACCAGCAATTTGGAAAGCGACTCTGGTCAATACCTTCAGCACCATCTCTGGCAATATCTTCCGCTCTGAATGGGTGATTAGCCTCTGGATGGGGCGCCTGTTTCCTAATGGGTGATGCGTTTGCCGCCGTATTGCGGACTGCATTGGCGACGGCTTCTCTATCCAGCCGGTTTTCTTTTTCGGCCAGTTTAATCGCCTCTGCTTCCTGGGCGTGTTCCTTTAGCGCTTGTTCAACCGCGCGCTTGCCCTGTTCCGTATTGAGTAGGGCCTGCATTTCCGGAGGAAGAGAACTCCTGATTATCTCGGGTAATTGCTGACTGTTATCAGGTTGAGAGCCAGTCGCTGACCTTGCAACTGCTGGAAGACCATTCTTAGCAAGAGCTGCCTCAGGGCTTTTCGGATACGTATCAGTGACATACTGAAACAACTGACGAGCCCGTAATTCCCTGCCGCTTGCCCGATTTGCAAGAGCAGCATAATAACAGACTCTTGCACCAGGACTTATCCTGATCACCCGTTCGAAAATCTCGGCAGATTGAACATACTTATGTTGGTTATATAGATCGATTGCGGTTTGTATTTCTGATCTAGCGGCTGGCTGCGCGTACGAAAAGGAAGGAAATGTAGCAAGCAGCAAGGCTACCAGTGCCGCGGCCGGGGGAGCGATTGAGGGATTAGGGCGTTTTGCTCTCATAGAGCCATTCAACACTTGCCTTGTAAAAATCTGGTGAGGTCGAGATCGGCGGGGTGATTTAAGCTGTTTATCTAATTGTGAGAACTTTTCCTCCATTTCCCGACTGCTTAAGAACTGCCTTGCGTCATTCCACAGGCGTAGGGGCTGGGGCCACGCCCAGCCCGGGCGATGCCAAGCACCGCCCCTACTCTGGAGATAGCCGAATAGAGTGAGGTGGCCTCACGGCGAACTGTGCTTATTGACCTGCAAGCTTTTGAGAGCTTCTTTCGCTTCCGGCGAATCCTGACTGGCGGCTTGCTCAAAAAGGCTGATCGCCCGTTTACGATCGGTGGGGACTCCGTGTCCATGCAGGTAAAGATTACCGAGGAAGTATACGCCCCTGGTAAATCCCTGGTCAGCAGCCTTCTTGTACCATTTGGCGGCTTCTTTGTAGTCCTGCTTTACGCCATGTCCCCATTCGTACATGATACCCAGGTTCGTTTCACCTTCAGCGAACCCCTGTTCGGCGGACTTTCTGTATAGTTCAACGGCCTTCTGATAGTCCTGTGGTACCCCGTGTCCGAATTGATACATTACCCCAAGCAAACTTTGCCCTTCGGCCAGATTCTGGTCGGCGGCCTTTTGAAACCATTTGACGGCTTCGCTGTAGTCTTGCGGTACGCCGTGTCCGAATTGATACATGATGCCGAGGGCCGCCTGTCCATGCGCGAACCCATGTTCTGCAGATTGCCGATACAAGCTCACCGCCCGGTCAAAGTCCTCCGGTACGCCATGGCCAAATTGATAGCTGACGCCTTGCTGCCAAAGATCTTCTGGGCTGCTCGTGCTATTTGTCGGCGACGGCGGAGAAACTTGCTCAGTATTACCCGGCACTTTTCCCGCGCTCAGTCCATGAAAGATCATGTACAGGCCGAGCAGTCCTACGATGATCAGAACAATCGGTAAAGCAGCCCTTTTGATGCTTCTGACCTCTAATAGATGTACAGCATCTCCCGGAACTTGGGCAGCGGCCACAGCGAGTCGTCAACCACGATTTCCAGTTCATCGGCAGCTGTTCTGACTTCGTTCATGGCCGGTATCACCCGTTGCTGATAGAAGCGCGCGTGCGAGAACGGATCGTTATGTGTTTCCTCATCGGCAGTCTCATGGGAGAGTGACTGCAATACCTCAACGGCGTTATGTAACTGGCTGATCTTATTGCACAGATCTCTGAGCATCCCCTCTTCAGCGGACAGGTTCAGTCCTCCAATTGCCGCCTTGGACTGGGAAATTGCCGTAGCCAACCGGCTCTGGTACTCAATCGCCGCCGGCAGAATCATGGTGGAGGCCATTGTCGCCGTGAGTAGCGACTCGATATTGATCGTTTTGCAATAAGCTTCCAGCATGATGTTGTATCGGCTGACCAGCTCTTCTTCATTGAAAACGCCGTATTTGTCGAAGAGTTTCTTCGCCTCAGGCTCAATCATTGCAGGCAGCGCTTCGATGGTATTGCGCAGATTAGGCAAGCCTCGCTTTTCCGCTTCTTTGTGCCATTCCGCGGAATAATTGTCCCCATTGAATAGGATTCGCTCATTCTCAGTAAGAACCCTCTTCACGACGGCTTGTATGGCGGTTTTCAAATCGCCACTTTTCTTCATCTCGCGTTCGATTTCACCAGCCATGTAATCAAACGATTCAGCCACCATAGTGTTGAGCACCGTGTTTGGCCAGCCTATGGATTGGCTTGAACCCACCGCTCTGAATTCAAATTTGTTGCCGGTGAATGCGAAGGGTGAAGTGCGGTTGCGATCGGAATCGTCACGAGGAAGGTCCGGCAACATGGACACACCGATAGCATGGAATTTGGATGCCTTGCCTTCTCCGGGCTTACCGGAGATGATCGCCCGCACCACTTCAGTGAGCTTGTCGCCAAGGAAAATGCTCATGATCGCAGGCGGCGCCTCATTCGCGCCCAGGCGGTGATCATTAGCAGCAAAAGCAATGCTGGCTCTCAGCAGCTTAGCGTGTTGGTTCACGGCCCTGATCACGGCAGTGAGAACTACTAGAAACTGCTCGTTCTCATGGGGCGTGCTGCCAGGGTCAAGCAAATTATTGCCTTGATCGTCAGCCATGGACCAGTTATTGTGCTTGCCACTGCCATTAATGCCGCTGAAAGGCTTCTCGTGGAGCAAACAGCGCAGACCGTGTCTCTGAGCCGTTTTCCGGAATACTTCCATGAGCAGCATGTTATGGTCGGTAGCCAGGTTACTGTTTTCGAAAACGGGAGCGACTTCAAACTGCGCGGGAGCGACTTCGTTGTGCCGGGTCTTTACCGGCACGCCCAGTTTGTATAGTTCGCGCTCGGCGTCCATCATAAAGGCCAGAATGCGCTCTCTGATTGAACCCCAATAGTGGTCTTCCATTTCCTGGCCCTTAGGCGGCTTAGCACCGAAAAGCGTACGTCCGGCATTGATCAAATCCGGGCGGGCCAAATAGAAGGATTCGTCGATCAGGAAATATTCCTGTTCCGGACCGACGGTACAAGTGACCCGCTTCACCTGCTTATTGCCAAGCAAATGGAGGAGGCGGACGGCTTGTTTGCTCAGAGACTCGAGCGATCTAAGCAACGGCGTCTTTTTGTCCAGGGCATGCCCGCTAAAAGAATAGAATACCGAGGGGATACAGAGGGTTTTGCCATTTGTGTTCTCCATCAGGAACGCCGGGCTGGTCGGATCCCAACCGGTATAACCGCGCGCTTCGAAGGTGGAGCGAATGCCCCCGGATGGGAAGCTGGACGCATCCGGTTCGCCCTGAATGAGGAATTTTCCTGAGAATTCAGCCAGAGCTTTGTCCTCTCCGGTCGGCACCAGGAATGAATCGTGCTTTTCAGCGGTCAGCCCGGTCATCGGTAAGAACCAGTGGCAGAAGTGAGTGGCACCTCTTGAGACCGCCCAATCCTTCATGGCATTGGCAACGATGTCAGCCATGGAGGGGTGCAGGCGCTCGCCTTCATCAATGCACTTGATTAACGCTTTGTAGACGTTCTTAGGCAAAAGCGCTCTCATAGTCGCTCGATTAAATACGTTAGTACCAAAAATTTCGTTCACAGGAATGTCCACATTCTCGAGGTGGGGAGGAGCTATGGTGGTTCGCGAACGAACGGTTTCGATCGCGTGCCGGCGAGCGCTGGCATGGCCATTGCTATTCGGCTTATGCACAAAGCCTTTTGAAGTTTTATCGGCTTGCAGTGATTGTGTCATTGGTTTCGCGCCTCTCCTCTACCTAGTTTCGCCGTATTTGCCCAGTCAAAATGATTAACTTGAAGGTAAATCCTAAACTCCCATCCCTTTGAGTATTACGCGCTTGCGCCGCCGCCCATCAAATTCGGCATAAAAGATCTGCTCCCACGGTCCCAGATCGAGTTTGCCTTCGGTAATCGGCACGATTACCTGATGGTTGATGAGAAGACGCTTGAGGTGGGCGTCTCCGTTGTCTTCGCCGGTTAAATGATGCTGGTAATTGGGATTGACCGGAGCCAGCTTTTCCAGCCAGGCGTCAATATCCTTGATCAAGCCTTCTTCCCAATCGTTGATGTAAATGCCTGCTGTAATGTGCATCGCCGATACAAGCACCATACCATCGCGAATGG
>PSRH01000024.1 GCA_003175915.1 Candidatus Melainabacteria bacterium
GCCGTCTTCCTGGTGACCGCAGGTTACATCGTGCCGCAAGTGGCCAGGATCTTTGGAAAAATTGTGCCGATGAGAGGCTTACCGGTGGCATCCGTGAATCTCTTGAAAGAACTCCAAGCCGAAGGAAATATGGTGCCCTTCTTCGACTGGGGAGAGTACATAATCTACCATTTAGGGCCTCGCGTAAAAGTAGCTACCGATGGACGAAGAGAAACAGCCTATCCGCTCAACGTCTACCGAGACAATGTTGCCTTTACTGATGGTGTCTATCAATGGGACGCAATTCTGGAACGCTATCCCAGCAACATGGTGCTCATCCCCAAAGGACTTGCTTGTTACTCTCTAATGAAACTAAAGCCCGGTTGGACGCTCGTTTACGAAGATGAGAACAGCTCCTTATTCATCCGCAACGGCTCGCCTCTCATCGCACAGATCCAGGAACGCCTGAAGACTGGCAAACCAATCGATGCAACCGAGACGGGCTTTCCTTAGAAGGTTAACCCCGTCCTGGTTCAGTGTATGAAATGTCGTCATACTCCAACCACTTTACGTATGGCGGCCAATCATTACCGGTGACTCTTTCAACGATTTCGAAAGCGATCGATCTTGGTAGATGAAAGCGAGTAGGGTACCAAAGCATCCCAACGCCACAACAAGGACAAGCTTGCACAAGATGGGCATTGTCCCCGACCTGGCTGTTCAAATTGTCGGCTGTGTAGGCGTAGCAAAAAAATCCGTTCTCTTCGTTCTGGTATTCACACACGCCGTATAGGCCGTTGAATGCCACATTCAGCCGGCTGCCGAGACTTGAGATCAAAAATATGTGCCCAAGTGCCTCGCTTTTAGCGTGCTTCAGTACCTGCATTACTGAAAGCTGTTGTTTATAGAACTCCGGTTCGAGCTCCCAGCTGACATTGTTCTGTGCCCGTTCAATAGGCGTTTGCGTTGATTCAAGCTCGTTTTTGCTTGGAACAAAGAGTAGTCCTTGACTCAAGGCTTTGTCATACTCTCGCCGTTCTTGCCTGAGTTTCTCTGGTATCTTGACGCATTGCGCACACAATCCACCATTAGCTGCCGCTATTTTTGGCAGTACAAGCGCATGACACTCGTTACACTCGACTTTCGTTTCAGTCATTTCGCATCCGCCTGTACCAAGCAAAATAGGTTTTTCACGCATTATTCCCTGAGTAATTCCCAATTGTCGATGAAGTTTGATATACGGTCTGGACAGAGTGGTATAACCTCGATGCTGCATAATTAATTATCGAGTCGACCATCCTGAATTTATTAGATTGAGCCAAATTTTATGGATACTATTTTTTGGGGCTTTGTGGTCTGTTATGTGCTTTGGGTCCTAATCTTTCCATTTTTCAGATTGGAAGTCCCAGAAAATGCAGAAGAACAGCCAACATTAAAATGGCTATTACCTGCGTACTTTAGAGCATTGTGCAAGCCTAGCCCGCGCGATCGGAAAGAGATTATTCTCAGAGCACAATTCATCGCTCTTCTCGGTGTTTTTATCTTTGGAAACAATATCGAGTTTTACTTTCGCTCTTGTTTTCCACCAGAGCTAACCGAGTTTAGTCCACCCGATGGACACTTTAGCGTTCTAATGCCACAACCGGTTTCCTATACGACCAAACAAGTTGGTTCACAGACTCTGCAGATTTGGATGTATGAAACACTCAAGGTCGTTTACGCGGTTTCCTGTGCACCTGTCGCCGAAAAGCATGGAATAGATCAACAAGACAGTTTAGAGCGAGTCTGTAATTCCGTTGAAAAAAGCTATGAAAATGCTGTAGAGTCGAAACGACAAGACATTCTGGTGGACGGCAAATTTGAGGGCATAGAGTTCGAGGAAACATGCTCTAAGGCTGATGTGGTTGTCGGTCGTATTTTCTGTGCTAATGGGCGACTATACCAACTGATTGTGGGCACCAATTACGGCAATAGCTTGAACACGACAGAAGCAAGAAAATTTTTTGACTCTTTCAAAGCTAACCCTTAGACGTCTCTTTGTGCTCAGTTCATGATAGCGTCCATGACGCCTTTGACGTCTTTCAGTGAGGGGAAGAGAAAATCTGGCGATAGTGCTTCCAGTTCCTGACGCGTCGTCTTGCCCGTATTGATGGCAATGCTGACGGCGCCGTAATTTTTAGCGCAGCGAATATCGTGGATCGAATCGCCGACAATCACCATCTGCTCTGGTGCGAAATTGTGCTTGTAATAATCCTTTGCTCTCTGCCAAGCAATCTGAGGTAAGTCCAATCGATCGAAAGCATCGGAGCCATAAGCGCCAATCGGGAAATATCTGTTCAAGTCAAATTTGTCGAGCTTGAGGCGAGCGCCCTTTTCGATGTTACCGGTTAGCAGTCCGAGCGAAGCCTGCTGATTTTGATCAAGCTCGTTGAGAAGGTCGTAGACCCCCTCATGCACCTTGAAGGGGTCTGCGTGGAGGATCTCTTCTTTTAAGATGTTCAGGTAGCACTCGAACCATTCTTCGAGGCGCTCCTCGTAGTGGTCACGACCGTAGCCGCCTGCTGTCATAATTTCGCAAAGAATCTGCTGGTCGGTCTTGCCGGACATCGAAACTTTTATGGACTCAGTCTTTACCCCAAACATATTCATAAGCGCGCTACCAATCGCGCGTCTGCCTGCCCCGTCTGAGTAGATGAGCGTTTCGTCGATATCAAAGAGTACGAGCTTTCTTGCCATATGATTAGGCGTCGTCGTTAGCGGAACGGTTCTTGGCCGCTAGTAGGCGCTGCGGGACGCGAAATTCAGGTACGGGCCTGCCCGGCTCCTCAAAAATCCAAATTTGATTGCGTCCGGCCGCCTTAGCGCAGTATAGCGCCTTATCCGCTTTGCCGATTAAGTCGTCGAGATCAATCGCCTGGCGAGGATAAGAGGCAGCGCCAATCGACGCTGTAATTCTGCCCAGTCCTGGTACTTGAGCATTGGCGATCTGGGAGCACAACCTGTTGCCGATCAATCCGGCCTCTAACAGAGATGTCTCCGGGAGGATGACGACGAATTCTTCACCACCGTAGCGGGCAGCTGTGTCGCCACTGCGAAGCAGCGTCTTTAAGATCCCAGCCACGTGACGAATGGCTTGATCGCCAACCGGGTGGCCAAAGTGGTCGTTAATCTGTTTGAGATTATCCAGATCGATCATGAGCAGCGAACAAGGCATGCCTTTGCGGTCAGCCAGGCGAATTTCCTCGGCGAGGCGATGCTTGAAGTAGACGTGATTGTAAAGCCCGGTCAAGCCGTCAGTAATGGCCTGATAACGAATTTGGGCAAATAGATGTGCGTGGGTGATGGCGATGGCCAATTGGTCGGCGATTGCCTGTACCAACTGAATTTCACTGCTCTTCCAGGTACGCTCGTGATCGCATTGATGAACAATGAGCAAACCGACCAGGTGTTGTTCGCTCAATAGTGGCGCAGCGATGAGCGATTTGCTTCCAACTTGATCGAGAAATTGCTTGAAGGGCAGGGTGCGGCTATCCGAGTTAATGTCGTTGATGATGGCAATGGGGGCTTCTTTCAGGGTGACGGCTCGGCCTGGATTGCCACCGTCGCGGCCTGATGAGGGCAGATCCCACGAGCTGGTAATTTTGTTCAAGTCGATGCCGAGAACCAGATTGTGCCCGGGTCGCGGTTGCTTGCTACCGGCGGGATGGAAATCCAATGGCTCGGAATAGAGACTGACTCCCTGAGTTGAAGATAAATCGGTTGTATGGAACTCGTGGCTCACCACCAGTGGACCGTTCTTATTAGGTTGGGCAATCTGGCAGCGGCTGACGCCCAGTGCTTTTGCCAATTCTTCAGTAGCAGTGTTCAGTATGGTGTTGAGGTCAAGCGAGCTGCGCACCGAGCGAACAATGTGATTGATCAACATTTCCTGCTCGGCCATCATCTTCGTGCGACTGTATAACTGGGCGTGTTGCATTGCCAGGGTTACGTGGCGAGCCGTAGTCTGGACTAGCTCCAGCTCCGAATCGCTCCAGGTGCGCAATTGGTTGCACTGATGCACCAAAATAAGTCCTTTGGAAACGTTGTTGGCCACGATCGGACAGGCAATAAGCGAGCGGATCGATTTCCAATCATCCGGGGAGCCATTCTCGTTTTGAAACAAGGGCGAAGGACCGGCACCTTCTTCCAGTAAATCCAGAGAAAGGATTGAGCCCTGGGTGAGGATCATCTCAAGGACGCTGTCGCTGGCCACCACTAAAGCGCGGTTGTTCAATGGGGTGCCATCTTGTTCACTGTCGTACCAAACGTGCTCAAAGACCAGTTGGCGCGGCGTTTCGAAGTCGCTTTCTCGGTCGTCCAGTAAAGCCAGACAGCAACGGCTAGCTGAGAGGGTGCGCCCCAGCTCGCGCACGGTTGTATCGAGAATCTGATCCAGATCGAGTGACTGTCTGATTGCTTCTGCCAGTCTTTCGACGAGGAACTTTTGTTCCTGGTCAATCTCTAGTTTGCTGGCCATTTGATTGAAGGCGTGGGCTAGTGTGCCAAGCTCGTCGCTGGCCCTGACGTTGACACGCCTGGATAAATCTCCCTGCCCGATGGCAAATGCCTCCTGAACAAACAGGTTGATGTTCTTGGTGAAATGCATAGTGGCCAAAAACGCCAGGAGAAGCGAGACACCAAGAGCAGAAAGTGCCAGCAAAAGCATGAGCATAAGCCAATTGTGGGCGCCGTTCAAAGTCGTACTCTTCGGCTCAGCGACTACTACCAGCCAGCCCAAGTCTGGTAGGGGTTCAAGAGCGAAGGTACCGAAAGCGCCATTAGTTATACCGACACCGGGCGACGATGTATCCCAGAGGCGATCGTCGGGGTTGTCGGCGGGAGGAGGCACGGTCGCATCTTGCCCTTCCCAGATCTCATTGTGCAGCGTTCTGGTGATCACCTTCTTGTTGGCGTCGATGACGGTGACAACCGGAGACGATTGCTCGTTTAGACCATGAAAAAGGTTGAGCAGGGCGGTGGGCTCAATGCTCACGATCAAAATTTCTTTGATCTTGTCGGCCTGGTGAATCGGTACATTGATCAAAAGAGCCGGTCTGCCCGAAAGCGGGGACGTCGTGTAACCGGAGACCTTGGAGTGCTTCTTAAGCAAAATCTCGCCAAATGAATTAAGAGGCAACTGCGGATTTGATTGTGCCCTTACTTTGTGATTAGCGACGTAGGACAGAAGTTTGCCTTTAGGGTCGACTAAAAAGACTTCCGACCAGCCTGGATGATTATGTAAGGCGCTGATGATCAACCGTTGGGGAGAATCAGCTTTGAAAAGGTTGATGCTGATTGCCAGGGCACGAGCGGCTTCGCGCTCTCCCTTCAGCCACTCGTCAATGGCGTGGCCGGCAAGCTTAGCTTCGATGGTCACGTCCCTCTGACTTTGGCTTTTGAGCATGCTGTATTGCTGCCAAAGAAAGAAGCTACCTATGGCCAGGAGCGGAGTGGCCACGCTCAAACAGAGAAGCAACAGCCTTGTCTGTATATTGAGGCGATATGGGGTCGGCCGTACCACTCTTAAACTCCCCATGCAGTGCATGTTTTGATGGTTGAGCCCGCTTCAATGAAAACCAGCGAAGATTATAGGGGCGAGTTCGAAACCGGGATTGATTTTTCCTGTTTATATAAGAATGAAGACAGGACTGAAGCGAAATAAAGCAATTATCAGGATACTCACTTAGGCGCT
>PSRH01000153.1 GCA_003175915.1 Candidatus Melainabacteria bacterium
TGGCGCCCGTAGCTCAGTGGTAGAGCACTCGGCTTTTAACCGATTGGTCGTGCGTTCGACTCGCACCGGGCGCAGATTTTTGTCTTTCTTTTGCTGCCTACCAGGGAAAGTTGATCCGGAAAAACAAGGGTACGCCCCCGGTCGTCAGTCCTTGCGTGAAGTCGATCACGCCGACCTGGACGCCCCGGTCTTCAAATGAATCCGGGTAGAGGTAGAGGGCAGCAGAGAACTGTTCGACTCGCCCCCGATTGCTGGCTCCGGCGCCCAGCATAAAGACGGTTTCCAGCCCGCGGGGGGAATTGATTGGCGTCTCCAGTTCAAAATACTTTTCTAAAAGAAGATCCTCACCATAAGGTGGAGGTCCGTCAAAATCTATGGGGAGGGCGTGCGTTGTCCACTGCCAGAGAATCTTGTCGGTTCCAGCTCTTTTCAGGGTAACGTTTAAACGAGGAAACCAGTGATCCTCACCGTCGCACTCGCGAAAGACGCTCAAGCGCCCTTTGGTGAGCCTGGGCCGCTCAAGCAGCAATTGCCTTCCCTGCGCATCGATCTCGTCCATAGTTTAGACTCCAACAATCAAAGTAAGCATAACACTGACGGTTATTCACTTCAGCTCTAAACTATAGTGCTTGTTGGATAACAATACGATCGACCGAAACTGCGATTGTTGTCAGGTGTTGAAGATGGGAGTTTCTGGATGGTTGCTTTTGAGAAGACTCTAAAATTTCCCCACCGGAAATCGATTGGCACGCTCTACATCGCTTCTGTCGATCAGCCAGAGGAATGGGAATTGCTCAGCCAAGTGCGTGGGCTTGTCGTTACACCAGAGAACCAGCCGATCAGGTGGGAATGGTTAGAAGAAGCGCGCGGTAGCGTCAAAGTGCCGGGCAAAGCAAAAATCAAATTGAAAATCTCGACAAGGGGGGCAGGACTTTCCCCTTTAAATGATCTCGCTGGCGACGACTTGCACGCCCTCGATCTCAGTCATTCGCAAGTAAGTGATACTTCTCTCTCCCATTTAGCCGGCCTTACCGGTCTTAAAGTACTGGAGTTGACCTCCACCTGTATCGGGGACGAGGGCCTTAAAGCGATCATGGGGCTGGATAATCTGCAATCGTTGGGAATGAGTTACAGCCGCGTCACGTCCGTCGGCCTTAAGTTTCTAAAAGACTTAAAAAACCTGCGAGAAATCTGGCTGAGCGGCACTGCTGTGGATGATTCGGGACTTGAGAATTTTGGCGAAATGAGCCTTTTGGTGCAGCTTGGTTTAAGTAGCACCAAGGTGACTGACTCAGGCTTGCGGCATTTGGCCCAGTTGCACAACCTGTTGCGCGTATATCTCTTCAACACCCGGGTCAGTCACAACGGTGCCCAGGCACTGAAGTCCTCCATTCCTGGCTGCCGAGTCAAATGGCACCCGACCAAGACTCATACCGGCGATGCCTATGACCCTGACTTTAATACGGCCGCTGAGCAGGATGCTGAATGCGACCTGGGTGTGAGAGCGACTGAGTCCTTTGCCGAAGAGAGATTCTGGCAAATTATCGAACGATTGGACTGGCAGAAGAATGGCGACGATACAGCCGTAATCGAGCCGGCTGTTTCCGCCTTAGCGGCCATGGCGCCGGAGGAGATCTTAGGCTTTGCCGAGCAATTAGCCGAAAAACTGTATATGCTTGATGGTCAGGCGTATGCCTGCGAGATCGGCAGAGACTCTTATAAAGGTGTAAGAGGTGATTTCTCCAAAAACTGGTTCCTCTATGTAAGGTGCTGCGTGGTAGCCAACGGCAGAGATTTCTACCAGGAAGTTCTAAGCGATCCGAAGGAGATGCCTAAGGACATGGAATTTCAATCATTGCTGGCTATTGCTGCCAAAGCCTACAAGCGAAAAACCGGCCGGAGATTCAATTATGCCACCAAGTACAATTACGAGACCTTTAGCAATAAGGAATTGTGGGGGCGTCCATGATTTCGGCAAGACGAAATTCGCTTTCAGGATTATGGCTTGTCGTGAATCTTTTGCTTCTGGCTCTCTGCCAGAACCAGGTCTTGGCCGCCGACCGGTTGGTCGACAGTGACGATCTGGCCAGATTGAGAGGACCGAAGATCACCACGATTGGCTATGTAACCTGGTGGTCGCACGATGCGATTGGCTATCATCCGGCTATCTATCTCAAAATTGAAAACAATAGTTCCACCGATCTCACCGGAGTATTGATTCACTTTCAGGCGCGCTTTACTGATCTGCGTAATGGTTACGTCACCGTTAAAAGGCAGGAGAAGCGTTGCGATTTTCTGCCCCATCAGCAAGTCTTTTTGATGCTCAGGGGTCCGAAGGCCTGGGAGTTGCCTATAGATTCCAGTGCCTGGCCAACAATTGAATGCAAGGTGATGTGCCGGGTGGCCGACGCCGGAGACGAAGGTACGCAAGAGTTGGGGGTGACCCGCCTGGAGCAGATCACCATGACAGACGACGAAGCGTTGGCCGAGCTGACTGAGCAAACCGGGGTCGGGCGTGTCTCGCGCCCGGCAATCAGAGATCCGGAGCCATTGCACCAACCCAGGCACGAGCATGCAATCACGGCACCGGCAAAGGCCCTGGTGGCGACAGCCGGTAATCTATTAGGTACGAGAGCCAAGCCCGAAGACGAACGGGTCAGGGCTGAGAATAAGCCCTTAAGCCCGACGCTTCCCGGAAGCCTACCGGCACTGGGAGACGACTTCTACTCGTTCGACAAATTCTATGGCTTGCCTTTCAATCAAGGTGTAATGCCAAGTAAGACTGATTTGACCTGGGTAAACTATCCAGGCAAAAACTATTTCAAGCAGGTATTAGTTGGCTCCCGGGCTGCCAGCGGCAAAGCCGATTTGATTGTTGTCACACTGGGCGGGCGTTCATCGCCTAAAGAAGCGCAACTGGCAAATATAGCCAAACTACTAGCTGGTAAGTACAGCCACGGCCAAAACCCAGCCCCTTTCGTCCATTCCGTTCGCTATTTGCCCAGTGGGCGCAGCGAAATTTTGCGAAGCCAGGGACAGGACTTTCACGTGCTTGCCTTTGCCGTTCCCAATAGCGGGGAAACGATCGTCGCCCTGGCTGTCTCGAGATT
The DNA here is from genome assembly GCA_003175915.1 of Candidatus Melainabacteria bacterium. Taxonomy (GTDB): domain Bacteria; phylum Cyanobacteriota; class Vampirovibrionia; order Obscuribacterales; family Obscuribacteraceae; genus PSRH01. The sequence continues at coordinate 3,111 of PSRH01000153.1, forward strand.
ACCCGGCGATCTGGAAGGGCTGCTTTGCGGCTACGCCAAACGCATCCCCATGCTCACTTTTCTCTTGCCTGGTCTGGCAGCCGACGCTAACTAAGCGCTCTGGCGATATCGATCGACCGGCTAGGAGGGCTAAGAGGCAGGGGTCAAACAGCGGCCGCCAGACTTTCAATTTTGTAATCTTGGCATCCATAGATTACCAAAAGCGAAGCAATATAATTGCCCTATTCAACTTATAGGTGATCTCAATTTATGCCAGTACAATTGCCTGTTAAGGAACACTCACAATTGCAACCTATGGCTGCCCCTCGGGCTTCTGCGGCAACTTCAATTATCGATTCTCTACCGGCGAAGGTAGTTCTTTATTTAGCCGCACCGTATTTAGCAGGTAGGGACTCACGCCAAGCCCTGGACAAGGCCTGTGATATTTACAGGCGCCAAGGCTTTTCCGGCACTTTGGATATTCTTGGCGAAGACGCTAGTTGCCTGGAAGACTGCCAAGCCTATGTCGCTACTTATCTGCGCGTCATAGACGAAGTGGTCGCTTCAGCTATGGCTGACCAGACGGGAAAACGGCGCCCAACTGTATCGATGAAACCCTCTATGTTCAGCAGCGTGGCGCCGGCCGACGATATGGAGACGAAACGCCAGTTGCAGGATGCCTTCGAACGAATTAGGCAAGTGGTTGCCTATGCCCAAAAGAAGGGGGTAGAGGTTACCTTGGAAGCGGAAGATTCTCGCTGGACCGATTTCCATCTCAATACTTATTTCGCGTTAGTAGGAGCAGGCTACAGCAATCTTGGCACCGTTCTGCAAACGCGCCTATTTCGCACGCGTCAGGACGTTGAGAAGTTTAGCGAAGGCATGCGCGTACGGCTTGTCATCGGGATTTACAAAGAGCCGGCCAATATTGCCTATGAAGACAAGGCAAAAATGAAAGATCTGCTCGTTGAATATGCCGGACGTTTGCTGGCGAGGGGAGTCTATGTGGAGGTGGCCACTCACGACAGCCGGTGTCTGGAGAAGTTCATTGCTAATGTCGTCTTACCGGAGAGGATTCCAGCCAGCCAGTTCGAATGTCAATTTCTTCTCGGTGTGCCCAGACTGAAACTGGAAAAGGCCCTAGTTAGCGGTGCCTATTTCCGCAGCTTTCCTGGCGTCTTTGACAAAGATCAGGAATGCCATCTGGAAACCCTGGCTCAGTCAGGAGTCTTGGTGAGACTGTATCTTCCCTTCGGTCTAGACAGAGTGGCAGCGCCTTACTGCAAACGAAGGCTTAAGAACAACCCAAATATGATTGGCTACGGCATCAAGAATTTTCTGCGGCTCGAATCTTAAGTAGGACAACTAGGCCGGCAAAGGTATTGCTGTAATCCGCTCTTTGAGCAAGGCCTTAATTTCCGGCTTAGGATTGAGATGAGAGATCTTGATCTGGGCATCGGGCATGCCATTTGCTACCATTTGTTTTCTTAAATTCTCATATGTATTGGCGGCTAGCTGGAATGCTTTAGGTGCTGCCAGGCGCATTGAAGATCGTTTCACTTCATACTCGGAATTGCTCTCACTCAGACACTGATCAAATCTTTCAGCCAGTTGAAATAACTGCGCCTCGTTAAGCATTTTCTGCGATTCAAACCAAAGTTGATAGTGAGGCTCGGGTCTAAATTCCGGGATGACGGTAAAGAATCTCAGTGAGAGATTCTCAAGGCGAGCGCATTGTGAAGCAGCTTCGGTGACCTGGGACTCCGTCAGTTTTTCTCCGGTAAACGACGAAACATTGCCGCCCTTGTGAAGGAATTCCAGACAAGGTGTGTCGTTAAACCAGTCAGATACCCGGACGATGTCGTTTATGTGATAGCGATAGAGGCCGGCAGAAGTAGTGAAAAGAATGTAGTACTCCTTACCCATTTCCAACTGGGAGGCCGTCAGCGTTTCATGGCTTCCTTTCTCCATTTTTTCGGTTTCGATAAATTCGAAAAAATGTGACCTGATCGCCAACGCCTGGCGTTCCGGCGAGAGAAATACGGTGCCTCTGCCCTCGCTCGCACCATATGTGATGTCGCAAACCGGAACATCGCCGAAGAGGTCTGGAAAATCCTGTAGATAGAAGGAGGCGGCAGCTTTGGTCCAGCATGAAATCAGGCTGAGAGACGGCCAGACCTTGTCGGCGACGAACTGGTCTTTCTCCCACAAATCTTGCAAGAACTTGGCGCGCGCCAAATCCTTTCTAAGGAATCGCCCAATGGCAGCATGGGCTGCGTCCGGCATTAGACCGGGTGGGCTGATTACTCCTCGTTTGATGTCGTCAATCAAGCGTTCGCCGTAAAGTTTGAGCCTGCGGCCTAAGAGGGCAATAGTGCTTGGATTGAGGGTATATATGCAGGCTATTGGCAACACCAGCGCGCACCTGAGCAGCGTGTAGTAGCGTGTCTCATAGTCTTTAATCAAAAATATTTCGTAGGGTAAAGGCGAGATATGCCTGCGAATCAAAGCCGGTTCGCTGTGATAGAGGCGACCGGAGATCGCTCCGTAAGGCAGATTGCCCGCGGTTCTCCCCTCTTCAGCCGGCGAAAAGATCGAGAGAGCCACGCCTTGAGCCACGCCGGGAAAATGTTTCAGCATGTGATAGCCGGAAGTAACCGAGGCTTTGCGGAATTCCGTGAGATAGGAGGCCGTCACCGGAATGAGTTTGCGCGATCCTGTGGTGCCACTGGTAGTGGCAAACATGAACGGTTGTTCGCTGGTAAGAATATTTTTTTCACCGTTGGCGATTCTTTCAATGCGCTCGCTCAGCGTGTCATAATCACAAACTGGTACCGCCTTCTGAAAATCGGACACGCATTTGATGGAAGCGAAGTCATGTTTCTTTCCGTATTCAGTGTCCGCGTTTTTGGAAACAATTTGCAAAAGCCTTTGCGATTGCGTTGCCGCACAATTACCTGAGTCTCTGTTAAAAGCCGCCACCTCTCGAGAACCCTTAAGGCTGAAAGCTTTGTAAAGAATATTTCGGAACATCAAAGCAGCAACTCTACTTAAATTCGGTTTCAATCAGCGCTTTAGGCTATTGGTGGCGCTGGAACACTAACACTATACTTTCTTTACCGAACTTACCTTAGCGGGAAGCTAACGAATTATAGATCGGTGATATATAAGGCTTGCATATTGCCGGCCGGTGTATCGTTGTTCGACTTCTCCAATTCGCTCCCTTATCGATGAGGCGTCTGCCGTGATTTTACTGAGTGTCCTTGCCGCCATTACCATCATTGCCGCCCTCTCGCAACTGATCGCCTACTGGCGCATGTATGGTTATGTAGATAGGGAGTTGCGAAGAGAACCGGATCATTTTTGTCCGAAGGTAGCGGTGATTTTGCCGTGCAAAGGACTAGATCCGGGCTTCAAAGAAAATATAAGAAAGCTGTTCGAGCAGAAATACGCAAAGCCGGACCAAAATGGCAAAGCAAATTTTGAAATAGTCTTTGCTGTAGCTTCCGAAGAAGATCCGGCTTACGAAGCTCTTAACGAAGTGATGAAGAGTTATCCGAATGTGCCTTCACGCCTGATTGTTGCCGGAAAAAATAGTCAGCGAGCTCAGAAGGTCAATAATCAGTTACACGCCTTAAAACAAATCTCATCGGAGGCCGAAATTCTTGTTTTTGTGGATTCTGACGTAATTGCCAGTTCCGACTTTATCAGTTACTTGGTCCGGCCCCTGAAAGACAAAAACGTAGGCATTGCCACTGGCTATCGATTTTATATTCCTTTTAGGGGTGATTGGCCCTCATTGATCAGAGCGTTATGGAATAGACTCACTGCCTGGGAGCTGGCCAGCAAAAACTTTGCATTTGCCTGGGGCGGAGCCATGGCGATTACCCGAGCCAATTTTCAAAGAGCCCGCATTGAAGAGGTGTGGGACAAGGCTGCCGATGATGATTTATCGATGACGACAGCGGTAAAAAAATTGGGGCTGAAGGTGCAATTCGTGCCGCAGTGTTTGGTAGCGAGCAACGGCGATGCTAGCCTGGCGGAAGTGCTGGAATGGATGAATCGCCAGCTCGTCTTAACGAAGGTTTACTACCCGGCCCTCTGGCGAAAGGCAATTGCTCGCGCCGGTATCCTGGCCTTCTGGTTATTGGCTATTTTTATGGCTGCTTATCAAGGCATAGTCAAACACGAATCGCCTTTTCAGTTCGCTTTCTACCTTGGTTTGAGTTTGTTGTTTCTGGAGTTTCTGTTTCTGGCGCAGGCGCAGGGCCTCTGGAGACGAGTGCTCTTTCGCCAGGCAAGCGACAAGGACAAGGAAGCGAATATTGATCGTGCATACGATCGATCTTTCTGGCGCTCAATCTGGGTATTGCCCCTCGCCCACTTCCTGCTGCCGTGGATGACCTTGAATTCTCTTTTCACCAATCGCATCCATTGGCGCGGCGTTATCTATGAGCTCAAAAGTCCAGAGGAAACGATTGTTGTTCGATCATGAAGCGGCGAGCAACTTGGAGAGAAATTATTTGAGAAGTCAACTCGAGAATGCCTTGGCGATGTTAAAACCTGTCCAATGGCACAACCTATAGGCCCTTATATACTTTCCAAACACGTTTCTTCGCTTGCTCGGTGAGCCAAGTGCTTTGGGCTACGGGCTGCTTGATAACCTGGCCGAGAATTTTGAGGAGTGTGTTTCAGTGATTGAGGGATACGGCTTGCCAAATTTGTCCTGTCACAAATTCTCGTGTCACTGATTTTGCATGGGGCTAAGGTTGGATGTCTGGATTTGAAATTTTCGCCATAACGCCGCCATCGTATATGGTGCGGGGGCAATTTTCCGACGGCAATGGGCACGA
>PSRH01000189.1 GCA_003175915.1 Candidatus Melainabacteria bacterium
GAGCTACTGGCAGACGAAGAGGTATCAGCCACGTTTTTTCTTATTGGCTCGCAAGCAGGCAAGTATCCTGAATTAGTTGAGAGTATTGCCGCTCATGGGCATGCGGTTGGCAGTCACTCTCTCAGTCACAAATTAATGCCGTTGTTAACCGCACGGGAGATTGAATCTGAAATACAGCGGGCCAATATCATCTTCCATGAGTTGTTAGGCGAAACACCGAAGTTATTTCGCCCCCCATATGGTGTGCTCGATCAGCGAGCCGCACAATACCTTGGCGAGTTGGGGATGAAGATTGTCTATTGGGGAGCTGTACCCGAGGATTGGGCCCAAATAGGAGCCGAGCGCGTCACTCGAAAGGTTTTGCGTAAACTGACGGATGGTACTATTGTGGTGCTACACGAACAAAGCCGCATAGCGGATCAAACTCTTGCCGCCACAAAGCAAATTATTCGTGCTGGTAAGCAACAAGGATTCACTTTCAAAGCCTTAACAACGCTGTGTTAGATTTCCGACCACCAATAGACAGTCCGGCATTACTCAGTTGCGTCAAGCTGGGACTGCCGCTATATATGAAATTCAACCTGCATGACACTCGGGTGGAGCCGGTCGAGGGTGCCACAGAGCGTTTCAAAGCTCTTAGGGGCAAGCGCGGGATGATCTGTCCCAATCATTCCAATCGGCATGATCCGCAGGTAATGTTTGCCTTTTCCCGAATTGTCAAGGAAGACTTCAATTATATAGCTGCTCGCGAAGTATTTGACTGGGACAATGGCCGGAACGGTTGGTGGATTCAAAGGATGGGGGCGTATTCAGTGGTGCGGGGCGCAGCCGATCGCGAATCGTTCAAGATGACGCGCAAGATCCTCGCTGAAGGCAAAAAGAAATTGGTCCTATTTCCAGAAGGAGAAATCTCACGCCAGAATGACACGCTCATGGCGCTGGAATCCGGAGCTGCACAGCTCTGTTTTTGGGCAGTAGAGGAGCTGAACAAAGGCAACGCTAATGGCAATATCGAACCTATATTCTTGCTGCCGATGGCACTCAAATATACGTTCACGAAAGATGTCAGGCCGGCACTGAGAAGAAAAGTGTCCGTCATCGAAGAAAGACTTGGTTTGAAACCGTCTGAGAACACACCCATCAGAGAGAGAATTCGCGTCATTGGACAGTCTTTACTTGCTACTCTCGAACACGAGTACAACTACAACAATAAAGATGGTCAAATTCCGAGCGAGAGAATAATGCGCTTACGCCAGCACATTCTCAAAAGCGCCGCCGAGCAACTTCATATCAAATTGCCTGAGAACAATAGAGAACTTGAGTCGGTGCGTATAATCAGAAATACCCTCGATGACTTCATCTATTCTGATGAAATACCAAAATCGGAATATCAACGAAAGATTCATGATGAAAAGGCGGCTGTAATCAGGGGTTTTTATCGCGACCTGGAACGGGTCGTCAATTTCATCGCCATTTACGATACTTATCTCGACGAGCAAAACACACAAGAGCGATTCGCGGATATTTTGGATCGTCTCGAAACAGAAGTGATTGGCGGAGAGCCATCATTTACCGGTCCGCGTCGGGTGCTGCTTGATGTTGGTCAGGCAATCAATATGTCTGATCGCTATGCCGACTATAAGAAAGATAAGCGAGCGATACTCGCTAAAACAATGGAAGAAGTGAGTGGTCAGCTTACAAGTATGCTTAAACAACTGGAGCAAATGCGCACGCCGATTCTAGTAACTTAGGGCGCAGACCACAAGCTCATCCAGGAAGAACCCGCGCAACACCTGGTCGCGTTACCATTTTTTCCTGCCGAGCAATTTTCAAGAGATGCTCGCTTTCCTCAGTATTTGTCATAATTCTGGTAGAGGCCACCCTTACGGAGAAGTTCTCATGAACATGAAGAGGTTCGGTGCATTACTAACTAGTTTGCTCGCTGCGCAAATCTTGTTCGCTGCACCATCGTTTGCAAAGGATACCCAGGCGTCGGGTACGACAGAAGTTAAGGGCTATACGAAAAAAGACGGAACGGTAGTGAAGGGATATAGCCGCAAGAAGTCGGCAAGTTCCGATACTTCGGCCGCCGATTCCTCCAAGAGCGCTGCCGAAAGCAAGTCGGCAAAATCTGCCGATACCAGTGCGACGGAAATCAAGACCAGTAAGCGCAAGAAGTCGGCAAAGACAGAGAGCACACCAGAAGCAACGAGCTCAACAACAGGGGCTGGCGCACCGTCTGAAAACACTCAACCAGCACCAAAACGACATAAAAAATCAGCCAGCACGTCGACTCCTGAAGCTACCGCTCCGGCAACGACACCGGCGCCAGCAGCCGAAAAAACTTCGACCAAATCCAAAGCTGAAAGCAAAGCGCCTGCTGATGAATCAGATGTAGTGCACGTCAAAGGTTACACGCGTAAGGACGGCACGGTCGTGCAAGGATACACGCGCAGAAAACCGCACAAGAAAACAGACGGACAATAATTCGTCTTTTTTTCTTTCGATAATTGCAAAGCGCTGTCTGCGCTATGGCTGAGGCAGAGCTTTCGGTTTTTACTGATCATCCCAATGCGAACTCTGCCGTGCCTGTCGCTGTTGGGCGGCTTTGCATTGATCATCGGTAGTCATGAGCACCTCTATCGTTTCATCTTTGATTCTCATATTTGTACGTCTTGCGAAATTGGCTGTTCTAGTGCGCTGTAGGCCGCAAGAATATTTTGTGGATAGCTCGATGCTATTTCTAATCTAAGCACTCCATGTCGAAAGGTACCGCAGTGATATCATGAAACTGTTGACCTTTCACTTATAGTCAAGTTGAGGAGGTAGCTGTATGGGTTGGCTCGAAAGAATATTCGGACATGCTTCGGCACCGTCGGCGACACCAACGGCAACTGCAACTGCGCAGGGCACCATTCCGCCGGAACGGATGGGAATAAATGGTGAATATGATCAAAGTGGTTTGGCAAAGCGAGTTGCCAAAGCGTTTGATGATGACCCAGGATTAGACGATATATCGACCCTCTGGGTTGCTCAGACAGGAACGACCGTGGTACTGAAAGGGAAAGTCCCCAGTCAGGACATCTTGAAAAAGATGGTGACTGTCGCTAAAGCGGTTAAGGGAGCTGCGGCTGTTGACACAACCAACGTTACAATTGGTTCTTGAGCACTGAAATCAGCCTCAACTCAGAGACCGAATTTGGCTGCCTGCACTTGAGGTGATCGCTTAATTGGCGCGCATCGATTCTGATGCGTCTTGTTAGGCGGCCGCACCTTTGGGGCGCAGTTTTTCGTCGAGAATTGCGCCGAGCAGAAGAGCGCCGCCGATTACGATAAATTCCAATTCCGAAGGTATGCCCCACATGTTCGTAAGGTTGGGCAATATCCACATTATTGCTGTTCCTATGATAATACCGGCAACGGTGCCCTCGCCCCCTCTCAAGCTACATCCCCCAAGGACAGCACCGGCAATGGCGTAGAGCTCAAGGAAGAATCCATCCGACGAGGGTGTAACGGCATCATTCTTCATCAAAAAGAGTATGCCGAAGAGCGCAGCGGCAATCGAACAAATTACATAGGTCAGGATTTTATAGGCGTCAATTGAAATGCCCGAATAGCGCGCCGCTTTTTCGTTGCCGCCGATGGCTTGTAGATAACGGCCGTAGACGCTCAAGTGCAGAAATACTGAAGCAACACCCGCCAGGATCAAAAAGATAACCAGGAATCTCGGCAAACCGAAGATATCACCGTCATACAAGCAGTGCCTTAGATCAGCAAACTGATTTTGCAAACCCTTGGACATGTTTCCCGAGATAGTTCTGGCAACGCCACGGTAGATGAAGAGACCACACAATGTGACCATAAAGGCCGGCAAATTTATTTTCGTAATGAACAGACCATGAATTAAACCGAGAAAAGCGCCAGCAGCTAAGACCAAGGCAAGCACCAGGACAGGATTGCCACCATAGGCAGGATTGCCGAGCAGCATCGCCGTCCCAGTGGCAGCCAGCACCGCCACCGAACCGATGGAAAGATCAATTCCACCTGCGATGATCACAATCCCGGCTCCCAAACTGATTATGCCGTACTGCCCTATGCGTTCGGCCAGGTTGTAGTTGTTGAGCATCAAGCCTTCTGGAGGCACGGCGCGCCAGAGGGCTATGTATAAACACAAAAGAAATACCGTCAATCCAGCAAGCTTTCTCATTAGCGCAAATGCCCTCCGGTCGACAGGTGCATGATCGCTTCCTCCGTCAATTGGATTTTTGAAAGTTCACCAGCTATAGAGCCCTGATGAAGAACAATGACTCGATCACTCATGCCAAGAATCTCTTCTAGATCGCTTGAAATCATGAGAATGGCTACTCCCCGATCAGCTAGATCATGCATCAAGGCATAAATCTCGCTCTTAGCACCGATATCAACGCCACGCGTCGGTTCATCAAAAATTAAAAGAGAAGGATTGCAAGCAAGCCACTTGGCCAAAACAATTTTCTGCTGATTGCCGCCTGACAGCAACCCTACTACCTGTTTGATATTAGGCGTACGCACATTGAGTTCAGCACACATCTTTTCGGACAGTTGTCTCTCTCTTTTGAATGATCTAAGTCCGCCGGTGCTAAGGCGCTTAAGCGAAGGCAAATTTATATTGGTAGCGACACTCGAAGAAAGAATCAGGCCTTCCGTGCGACGGTCTTCCGGAACCAGAATAGCGCCCGCTTTGATAGCGGCGCCGGTCGTACCGAAGGGCAGCTTCTTACCATTGAGAAGAACCTCACCGCCTAAGGGTCGCCGAATGCCAAATAGAACTTCCGCTAGTTCGGTTCTGCCGGCACCCATCAACCCTGATAATCCCACGATTTCACCCTGATTGACGACAAATTCGATAGGCTCGTGCCCAAGACCTGTGCGCAAATTCTTCACCTCTAGCACCGGTTGAACTTCCGTCCTGACACGCCGTTGATCTTGAAACAACTGCTTCAATTCTCGGCCGACCATCATTTGAACCATCGTCTGATGATTGATCTCAGAGCGTTGCAATTCTCCTGAATTGGCACCATCTTTAAGGCCGACGACTCGATCAGCAATCAGTTCAACCTCTTTAAGCCGGTGAGAAATATAGACCACACTAACCCCAGATTGTTTCAGTTCCGAGATTATGTCGAAAAGCCGAAATGTCTCAGCACTGGTGAGACTAGAAGTCGGCTCATCCATGATCAGCACTTTTGCCTTCACCGACAATGCTCTGGCAATTTCGACGAGCTGGCGCTGGCCTAATGCTAATTGAGAAACACGAATGTTCGGAGCGCAGTCTAAGCCAACGCGTTTAAGAATTACCGCCGCCTTACTATAGTTTCGCTGATCGATCAGTCTCAAGGGACCAGCGTAAGTACGTTCTCGGCCCAGAAATATATTGCTTGCCACATCTAGATTTTCGACTAGATTGAGTTCTTGGTGAATGAGAACGATTCCCAGGCGTTCCGCATCCCTGACGTAGTTAAACAACACTTTCCGCCCATTGAAATAAACGTCCCCTGCATCCGGCCTTATAATTCCCGCAAGAATCTTCATGAGGGTGGATTTGCCAGCACCGTTCTCACCGATCAAAGCCAGCACTTCAGCATTACTGAGGCGCAGATTCACTTGCGACAGGGCCTGTACGCCTGGGAATGCCTTGGAGATATCTCGCACCTCCAGTATATTTTGCTGGTCAGTCAGCCCGATCGATATGGGACTTCGTTCCGCCACCATAGTTAAACGCCCTTTTTGAAGCCTATCGAGAGAAACGGATCACGGTCATCAAAGAGTCTGTCCCTTCATTTTGTGAAGATCGTCCGAGAATGACTTCACGTCCAAATCAAACAGCCCCCCGTCATCATGCTGCTTAATCACGCGCCTTCTGACGAAGAACATTCTTCCATCGGCTGAGTTAACAACTTCAACTTCCTTTGGCATGTTTTCTGGTAATTGACCGTGACTGACGATAAGGTGCTTAAGGATATGCATGGTTTCGTAGCCGAACATATAAGGATTCTGAACTACGGTTCCTCGGATAGCACCGTCAGCGATACCTTTAAGAGTAATTTCGTCTTCGTCAAAACCGACGATGTGCACCTTACCTAACTTGTTTTCCCGCCTAACTCCAGATAGCATGGCCGGTGGACTGGAGCACCACAAACCAACGAGACAATTGACGGCAGGATACTTCACAAGCGTATCGACCACGTTCGCATAGCACTTTTCCTTATCCAAGTTATCTGCCTTGGTTCCCACAATGGTATATTTGCCAAGCTGAATCGGCTCATTACGGCTGGCAAATTCCACACTGGCTTTGCCATGCGCTTCCTCCTCCGATATACCGGCCAGGTTCGCTATGACTCCTTGTCTGCGTTCTCTCGCATTGGCGATATCAAACTTGCCGACACAAAGGA
>PSRH01000075.1 GCA_003175915.1 Candidatus Melainabacteria bacterium
CAGCATCGCTGGTGCCACATTGAAAAACTACAGCAATTCAACGGTGACCTGGCCTTCACCAAAGCCCAGGGCGAGGACTGAGTTTGTTTGAACCTGCGTTTGCCATTTAACAAAGCAACTACTCTTTGGCCTGACCGAGAGGCTCTTGTCGAAGGCAACGAACGCTTCACCTACAAACAATTCGGAGAACGAGTGGCGGCGCTGGCCGCTGCCTTGCTTAAGCAGAGACTGCCAAAGGGTGCTCGCATTGCCGTAGTGGCACCCAACGGTTTACGTTATATGGAATGCTATTACGCTATCACTTTGGCCGGATACGTTATCTTGCCTGTGAATTTTCGGCTGTCTGCCGATGAAATGTCCTCTATATTCCATGACGCCGATATTAGCCTCCTGATTGGGCATGCTGACTTCACCGATCCTATTGAAAAAGCCCTTGCCCGGACACCATTTCTCAATAAAATCATTTGGCTGCCTCCTTTTGCTCAAAATTTGATAGTCCCAGGCGAGAACTACGAGGACTTGATTTCAGAAAATATCGGCCAGCCCTTGCCTGACTTGGAGCTACAAGGAGACGACCTGGCTCAACTCTATTACACAAGTGGTACCACCGGCAGGCCAAAAGGTGTGATGTTGACTCAGGAAAACGTCACTTTCCACGCTTTAGCGACCGCTTACGAATTGGGTCTTAGCGATGAAGATGTCTGGCTTCATGTGGCTCCAATGTTTCATCTGGCTGACGCCTGGGCTTTATTCTCGCTGACCTGGGCTGGCGGCCAGCATGTCTTCTTGCCCTATTTCGATTCGGAAAAGGTACTGGCGGTAATGGAATCCGAAAATATAACTCTGGCAGCAATGGTCCCGACCATGGTTAATAGTCTGCTTCACCACAAGGACATAGCAAAATACTCGTTCAAGAACCTTCGCCTTATGATGACAGCCGGATCGCCAATCGCTCCAGAGCTGGTGCGCAAAATTGTAGACATCTTCGGCTGCGACTACAGACAGTTCTATGGCATGACCGAGACCAGCCCCTTTTTGACGATCAGTACACCCAAAGCCCATCTCCGCAATCTTCCTGAAGATCAATTGCTAGCTCTAAAGAGCAGAACAGGGCGTTCTTTTCTCGGTGTCGAACTAAGGGTCGTGCGCGAAGACGGCAGCGAAGTAGAAGCAAACGACAAAGAAATCGGCGAGATAGTTGCCCGAGGACCTTCAGTCACTAAAGGCTATTGGCGGCAACCTGAGGCTACAGCGCAAACGATCCGAGATGGTTGGCTCCACACCGGTGACTTAGCCGTCATTGACAAGGAAGGATACGTCAATGTCGTCGACCGAAAGAAGGACATGATCATTACAGGCGGTGAAAACGTCTATTCGACCGAAGTTGAATATGTCCTTCACGAACACCCGGCCGTTTTGGAATGCGCCGTATTCGGTCAGCCTGACCCCGACTGGGGAGAAACAGTAGTAGCCACCGTCGTCCTCAAGCCCAATCAAAACACCGACGCTCAAACCTTGATCGATTTTGTCAAAAGCAAAATTGCCGGCTACAAGGCGCCAAAGACGATTCACTTCTTGCCAGAACTCCCTAAAACCGGCAGCGGCAAAATCTTCAAGCGCGGATTGAAAGATCAATTCATCGCGAAATTATGATTGCTGAGCCGTTTTATAACGTTACCCTTGGCTCCTGATCAAAAGCGGAACCGATTTTGCAGAGCTGTTCAAGCGCTTCCTTAAACAGTTCGAAGCGAGTCTTGAGTTGGGCAGTATCAAGCATCTCGTAAGGGACTTGGAAGGTTAGCATATACACGTTGTTAGGGTAGGGCGGGCTAAACAGTCCTTCTTTGTCCTGGACGAAGAAGTCTATATCAGGCTGAGAAGCAATTAGTGCCCGTAAACGTGTTGAAGAAAAAAAATCACGGCACTTTGCTTGGTTGCTGCCCTGGATGATGAATTCATTATCGAATTTTCGATTGCCGATCTTTACGGTTTGCATTCCGAGTTTTACTAACAGTCGGCTGAAGAATCCGGCGCGATAGATATGGAAACGAAAGCCGTCACTATTCACGTACGGGGCACGGAAGCGTGTATACGTAATCACTCTTTTGCTAGCGTGCACTTTATAGACATCACAGGTAATTGTCCACGTCTTGTACGCTAATTGAATTTTGTCTTCTTGCCAAAAACCACCGGCAACATATTTGGCATTAATCTCACCACAAAGTTGCTGCCAAATCTCATGCCGGCTAGGACCAACCTTAAAGAGTTCGCTCCAGAAACCAGCCTTCTTTTGAGAGGAACTAGTCGAGTTAGTCTCCATAGCCCCTTTACCTGTCAATCATTCGATTATGATCGATCTAGTGTTTGAGGGGTTATTTTCTTCACTATGAATTTAAAATGGCCGATCAGTGACCTCGTTGGCTTTCCGCCGCTTGCTTCTCATCGAGTTCTTTTAACTGCTTCTCAACGCTCGCCTGTTTCCCTTTCAGCTCCTGGGCCATATTCGGGTTGCTAGCAATGGTACCGATGTATAGGACTAAACCTCCTACCAACAGTGAACACGGTAATTTTGCAGTACTCCAGTGCTTAATCGCAAAGACGATCCAGGCAAACGGTACAAGCAGCACCACCAGTCCCCATACAACACTCTGGCGAAAGCTAACAACTAAGAACCAGACATAGCCAATCATACTTATCAGACCACCCAAGCCCATCAGTAAAATTGCCATTTCATCACCTCAAGCCGCGCCATCACATTTGATACCAGTGTTGACATGCAATGAATTGTTATTACCCCTTCTCGTTTATCGTCAATCAAAACGCACCTTATAATGAACCACTAGATTTTGTCGGCAAGTCCAGAACTTCGAATCCGCCTCTTAGGAACTTTTTTCTCTATGCTTCTGTTTGCGCCTGTCCGGAATGCTGCGGTACATTAGCTGTAGTTGCTGGTATTGGCAAATGAGCGAATCTAGGTCTTGATCGGTGGCTTGAAATTGAGCTCTAGGATTACGCAGGCGTTCATGCAGGCGGTTTCTGATCTCAGTGCGCAAGAACTGGAGCAGGAGAGCCAGAGCTTCTAGCTCGTTACGGCTTCGTCTATTCACCTCAATTGCTCTCTTAACCAATTTGCCTGAACCAATTAGGCCGGCAATCAAATGAGCCAGCTCAAGTTATCAGCCTGACGAGCGAACCCTCTGCTTGGCGCTCGCTTTCAAATTAGCGGACGTGCGTGACAATAGGGTGGCAAAGGAAAGCCATCTTCCGGCGAATTACTGTCTAGTCAGCCTGTTAGGTGACGGCCGTGTTCTTCTCGTACGCTTCCATGCTCGAATGAACCATAGCAATGAGCGTCTCGAGATCCTGGCAATCATCAGGAACACAAGCAAGTCCAATGGAGAAATCGACGTAATTGGACTCGATATCTTCAAAGGCCATATATTTCAAGACGTCCGAAAGTCGATTGACGAAGTTCTCTGCCGAGGTGCGATTCGTCTCCGGTAAAAGCAGCGCGTAATCGAGCGTTTCGTAGTGAGCCAGTACATCGATCTGGCGCTTGATCCGAGAAATCGTTTGCCCCATGGCTCTCACGGCACGTATGGGAAGCGGATGATGTTTTCTGCCAGAAGAACTGAGCGTTTCCGTGTCACGACCGTCGTCAGTCGGAATCAGGCCTATCTTCAGCAAGACAATTGAGAAAACACGATCGAAACGATCGTAGCGGCAGAACTCTTTGTCGATGAAATAAAGAAAGGCAGGGAAAGTATACAAACCGGTATCTGGTCTGAGCAGAGCCTTCTCAGCCAGACGCATTTGCGACCAGTCAACATTCGAGGTTCGTTCCGGCTTGAGCGTCAGAGTTTGATGTTGTTTGAGCGACCTGAATTCGATCAAACCGCAACTGACCAGGTTAAATAGAATCGGCACCCACTCTAGCTTGGACAACTGCTGGCTGCGCAGGAGTTCAAAGAGCGAACTATGATTGTCAATCGAAACATAGAAGCGTTTCTGCGACTCTAAATCGATCCCAGTTCCCTTCGAAACCAGTTCTTCAAATTCTTTCTCAGTCAGTCTTTCGTGAGAGCGAACCACGATGGCATCGAAATTGAGACCTTTGCCGGCCAGAGATTTGTATTGATCGAGGAAGGTGCAACCCTCCATGATTAAGAATTCCAAGCGCTTCTTAATCGTCTTCATGTCCGTTTTAGGCTCGGGGAAAAAGCAGAATTGTCCTTCGTCCCAGCCAATCAACTCAATGAGGGCTTCATCACCGTCGATACCCTTCATGGTCGCATGCACCGGCAGTCCATCGACGAAATAGACCATGGCCGTATCGGCTTTGCCTTTAATTTGCAAGCGCCCGGTCAGTTTGCCCATCGAAATTGATTGCAAGAGGTTTGGCACCTGCATGTTACGCAGATCGCCTTCCAGCGTACTCTTAATCGGTAAAAAAGATCCGGATTCAGTAAGGAGGTTGTGGTTATCCCCCGAGCGTACTGCCGGTGTTTCGCCTTCAACCAAAACTTTGCCTTTCAGTTCCCAACCGGGAAACTGGGCGCAAATAAGAGAGTAGATGTGCTCCCAGTCGTTACTGGTGTGGCTCCATTCAAGGGCGGAGGAGGGTCCCTCGCCACGGTAGAGAGTCCACTGGCACCCGGAGGCCGGCCGCTCGCGCAGCACAGTCAGAGAATAGCTTTCCGGTGGATCGCCAAAGGGTAGTTCGACCAGGGCATTGACATTCTGTTCGGTCTCCAGATACATCGACCGCAATTGCTGACGTGACGGCAGGGACGCTTGTTTAGGTAGGCGTCTCGGTTGACGTTGAGCACTTCTTTTGCTGTTAATCAACATGAGTTATCAAAACGGTCAAATTCACTTTGGCTATCGTTATTGGCTGATTGCCCAATTAATTTTCGCAAGCAACGCCTGATTACGGTCCCTACCGATCTTCTACCCGATTGTTTGAGGAATCTTGCATGGCTTGGCAAAGTCTGATTAGACAATCAATCGAGGGCTGGTAAGTCCCATGGAGGTGGTCATTTGCCCACTTTTGCCCGCCATAAAAACGTGTCAATGGCATAATGATGCGCCGATTGCGCGCCAAGCAGAACGGCACTCCACTGCAGCCAGTAGATGTTCAAAGTAGGTATGACGCTTTCGGTAAAGGTGGAACCAATCAGAACTATGAGCAGCCAAAAGGCCAAGAAGGGAATTACGACGGGCATTCTGTCCCAAAGACAAAGATAGGCGGCCGGATTTTCCCTTTGTTGCTTTTCCTTGAGCCAGACAAGACCAAGATATTGAACAGCGTGGTAAATGGTGACCGCGAAGAAGCCCCGGAAATAATAACTGGCGGACAAAAAGCCAAACCAATGAATGGCGTAGTAAGCCAGAAGGGTAATCAGGCCGACCGGATTGTAGGCGAGATTCTGCCTGAATTTAAGCAACTCCGCTAGCAAACCCAGGACAATACCAACAAAAGCCAGGGCAAAGCAGCATGTCATAAGGGCATCGGGCATGTGGACAGGAATAATTACGTCCGAGGGCCGGCCTTTCCAGACATTGAAAAGAACATTCCAACGTCCCAGAACAAAAAGCGGCATCGCCAGATGGTAGGCAAAGTAAGTCAGTCGGCGGCTTAAAGTCGTCTCGCGATTTTCATGGCTATAGACTCGGCTTACGCCGTAGACCTGGCGTACATAGTGAAATGACTGCCAAACGTTGACCGCGGTCATAAATTCCAAATAGCGCCCGAAGCAGGCCGCCACGCCCAATAAAGCAACGAAGATGAGATAGAGTGGAACGCCGTAAAAGGCATTCACCTTTCCTTCGGAAACTTTGCGCTGAAGGCGCACATAAGCAGCGTTCACGTGGGGCATGCTTATGATCGCGTTCATCCAAAAATACCAGGCAATCGGGTTGCTGCCAGCCAGAGTTGGCTCGCTCAACAACATAATGAGCGGCAAGAAAAAAATCATGCCTCCCAAAATGACAAATTGCCATTCAAAAACGGTCACACCGCCAAAAGTAATCTTCGGCGTACTGAGGAATGACTTCTCTTTATAGGCAAATGTTGTACTCAAGAATCAGAGGTCCTTGCCTTTAGAACAGCTTCTCTATATCGCTTTTTCCCTAAACCGTGCTCAGTTATCTAAGCTGGCTTGGGCCGAGCCTTTCCGACGGAAGTGCCAAAGGTTGGCCAGGCTTTTCGACAACCTGGCGGTCGTTGCTGCCTTACATTTCATTTCTTTCAATAACTATACAGTTTCGCTTGCGTTACCAGAAAGCTAGCCTTGATAAGGCTTTTCCAGGTGTGCCAAGGCGGCCAGACGGGCACTTGACGACCAGAGACAGCGGGCTAACAATGGAAACATTGGCGAATCGGAGTATTGATTATTTCTGCTTATAAGTGACATCCGTACCGTAAATGGAACGGCTGTGTTAGCTTTTAAGAAATCCTCGGCAGACTCGCCGGACAAGGAGACAGGCAGATCTTCCTTCCCCCAACTTCAACCCTAATAATCGGGGTTTTGCTTACTAGGACAAGCTTTCGGGAAAAAGGTAGATAAGCAAAGGCAACTGGCCCACTTGACGAATATTGGCGGATCTTTAAAAATGTATAATAATATCTCGCTCAATTCGTTGGTTTATAAGGCGTTTGGTGCAAACTCAGCTTCTGGCGTGTCGCTCATTTAGTGAGCGGCGAAGTGGCTAATTATTCGGGGTCTAACGAACAGTGAAACAGCAGCGATTTTCATTTAGAAAAAAGACAGGGCAGGCGGCCACCATGTTGAACCTGCTTATGTCCGTATTTGTGCTTCTCCTACTCGGTGTTTTCGCCTGGGAATTAAGCCTGTACTTATTGGCTAAGGATCAGTTGAAGACCTGTGTGGAAGTAGCGGCACTGACTTGCGAAACTACCCTTTGCTCGAGCGGGGACGTTAATAACAAACCCATAGCTATTGCCACTGCCTACAATCTCTTTTGCCGTAATACCATCTTGGGAAATTCACTGGCTGGCACGCCGCCACCGGTGACTTTGCCGTCTGATCTGAACCCGGGACCTGGCGAAGCCTCCATTTGTTTTCGCTTTTTGGATCCAGTCACTCGCTCAGACCTCAACGTGATCGGTCCAGCGGGGGCAATTATCGAAGCAGATGGAGCTTATTGCTATCAACCCATATTTGGCCGCTTCTTAGGCCTGAGCAACGTCACCTTCACAGTCTTAGTATCGGCGCAAGCTGG
>PSRH01000142.1 GCA_003175915.1 Candidatus Melainabacteria bacterium
AAAAGCAACAACAGACCGCGCCTAAAAAAGAGCGGTCTGTCACAAATAGTCCGTCAAAGAGAGGAGGACGGTCTTTAGGACTTATTTGCTGGTTGTTGTAGTCGTAGTGGTGACAGTAATGCCTTGGATATTGGCGGTCGGGCAAATGGGCGTATTGCCTAAGTGCTCTCTGTACCAGCGAAGCGCTTCAGCCATTTTGTGGATGGCGTGTCTGCGTGCCGAAGGAATCGAGTAGCTCGGAGGCTTGAGGTGGAAATATCTGCCCTCATCTCCACAGGCTTGTCCAAAAGCCGCGGGAGAAATCGAAAGCGCTACTAAGACGAGAAAAGCTGATCTCATTTAAACGTCCTCTCCTTTTCAGTTTTTTTGGCTTCCTAAACTTCGTTAAGGTCGCCGGATTCACCCTGGTTATCAAGGTTTAAAGATGCACTGGCTCATTATACTGTGCCCTAAAAAACATAAAAATTGTCAAGACTGACATTGTTAATGCCAGGTGAAGCGCAAGAGCGGGCTACGGGGAATATATGAATAGTAGTTAATCAAAAATACAGAAGCAGGCTTAGCGATGGATGGTGAAACGCCTTGCTAGCCGCAAAAGGGGTTTTCAAGTAGAATTTTGTAGTCTCGCGCTGCTTTGTAGAGATAGCTGGAACATTGCCTGAAGAGCCAAATCCAAGTCTGGAATCTGATCGCGCGCGCCTGATGCTTAGCGATTGCCGAGAGGCAATCCATTGGTTCAGAGATTCAGTCCTGACGCATCAAGGCTCCGTGCGGGGACTCTTGGCGTCCGACTTCACAGAAGAGCATGATGCCGTTCTGGAAGCGGCCATCGTCAGCATGAAGTCGCGGGGACTAAACCCCTTCGTTTTAAGCGGCGAAGGCCTCTATGCTCAGGCAGATTATCTCTGGGATGTCGCCCTTAAGCAGAGTACCTTTGGACGCCCGGTGGCTAGCAAACTGGAGCTGGATATAAGCGGTTCCGACGTGCTTGTCGTCAACGATCTCGAGGCACCGGAGAATCACCGGCAGCTCTGGTACCTCTATCACTATGTTCTTTTCCCTCGCGCTTTTGCCAACAAGCCAACGGTGATCGCTACGCCATTGAGCTTTGAAGAATTCGTCATGTATGGTGCTGGTTGCGAGGACACAGAGTACGGCGGCCGGAAAATTACCTGGGAAAAGGTATTGTGGCTTTTAACGGCGACCGTAATTGATATGCATCAGTTCAGGCACCAGAGTGCTGAAGCGATTCCGGTCATGCTCATGCCTGAATACGCTCTCTTCAAGACGCTGGCTAAACGCGGCTTGGAAGTCAAATCGCAGTATGTCGTGGGCGACTACATGCTCGACCTGGCTATTTTTGATAAACAGCGGAAACTCAACATAGAGTGCGACCTCTTCAACGCAGAAACGGCGGCCTCGCAGGCGGCGCAAGCGAAGCGAAGTATTGAGCTTGTTGGCGGCGGCTGGCAGGTGCTGCGTTTCACAACGACTGAAATATTGAGCAACATTGGTGTCTGTGCAGATGTAGTCGAGGATGTTTGGAAGCATGGACAAAAAAAGGCGTCCGTAGGTCGCCTGGTGTCTGGCCAAACAAACGTTTCCATTCCGGAACTCCCTCAAGACGATGAGGGACAGCGTTTAGCGATCATGCACGTTGGCGGTCCAGCTGCAATCGCCGGCGGTGCTGGTACCGGAAAGACGAGCTGCCTACTCAATCGCATTGCCTACCTCGTTTCTCAGGGGGCCAGTCCGGAGCGAATCCTCCTGATTGGCTGCACAGCAGAAACCACCAGGCAACTAAAAGAAGGACTGGAGACGGTCGTCGAGCGGCAAATAGCCCAGAAAGTGAATGTCTTTTCCTGGCACGATCTTGGCCTGAGGATTCTCAAGGAAAACATCTCGGCGATCAGGCGGAAGCCGCCCTTAAAAAACGAATCGAATCCGCAAAAAATCATTCAACGTCTCTTGAGCAAATACAAAAAGGAGCTAGATCCGGCGACTTTGGAATTGTCTGGCGAACTGGATGAACTGACGGTCACTTCGCTAATTTCGCTGTACAAGGCAAACCTGATTACGCCCAGGTACGTGAAAGATCGGGCCCGGGGCGAAATTGACGAGCTGGTGGCTAAAGTCTATATCGCCTACGAAGAGCACCTGCAACGCTCTAACCGAATTGATAAAGACGACATGGTTGCTCTGACCGCGCAATTGCTGGCTGACCAGCCGGAAATCAGGACGCGCTACCAGTATCAATACGACCACGTACTGGTAGACGACTATCAAGATGCCACCGCAGCCGGTGACTTGCTGGCTCGGTTATTAGCTTTTCCGCAAGACAGCATTTTCATTGCTGGAGATGAGGATGAAGCGATCTTTGAGACGAAGGGGGGGATGCCCAGATTAATCGGTGAGATATCGGTCAACCTACCGAATACGCGGGGCTACATACTCGAACAAAACTGGCGCTGCCATCCGCAGATAGTGGAGCGGGCCCAAGAATTAACGCGCTATATGGCTCGTCGCAAGATTAACAAGAACATGCGCTCCGGTTGGGGAAGTTCACCGGCAGCCGCGATCATGGGCCCAATCGCTTTACCGGATGAGCATGCAGAAGCAGAGCGAGTTGCCGATGAGGTGCAACTGTTACTGGATGGCGGACGCAAACCAAGTGAAATAGCGGTTTTGTATCGTTATCATCGATTCGCTCTGATTATCGAAGAAGCGCTCTCGCGCCGGGGTGTGCGCTGCCTGGCATCGCATCCGGACTCGGGCGTTTTACCGGATGAAGTCGGAGACGTAATGGCCTTTGTCAGGCTGGTGATGGACCCGGATGGTCCAAAAGCCCGCGAGGCTTTCGAACGAATCTGCCAGTTCAAGGTGCGCGAAATCGATCCGAAGCTGTCAGCGACGATCGCCAGTTTTGCCGAACAAAACAACCTGTCTTATCTGAAGGCCGTTGAGATCTACGCCGAAGCTGTACCGGAGCTGGCCTGCAAGGAGCTCGCCCAGTTGGTCAAGGTAATCAGAAACCTTTATCAAGACAAAATGCCGCCTGCTGAGACGATTGCCTTCGCCAGCAAAACCTTGCGCTTACGGGATTTCTACAGCTCAATCAAAGTGCCGACCGGTGTCAACTATGAACCGCTGCGCGCCGTCAGTAAATTGCAGGAACAGGCACGCAGTCACAAAACTGTCACCGAATTCGTGAAGAGTTATACAACGAGCCGCCAGGATGAAGGCGATGGAAACGGGCAGTCCACAGGCATCAATGTGCTCGCTCTTTCAGAAGCAAAAGGGCGAGAGTTCATGGTGGTTTTCATGGTTGGTCTGGCTGAGGGCTTATTTCCGGCCGACACTTCCAGCGACCGCGAAGAAGAACGGAGATTGTGCTACGTGGGTATGACCAGGGCCCGGGAACTCTTGTATCTTTCTTATCCACAGACGTTTAATCAGGTTGCTCTGTCGCCGTCGTCGTTCTTGTTCGAGGCTCGCTTAATCGCTCCGCCTGGTGCAACCGCTCAAGCCGCGCCGCAGCCCGAACCTGCCAAGGCAAAGGAAGAACCGCCTAAAGCCCCTGCACCGGCGAAGACACCCCCGGCCGCCCCTGTAGTCGTCGCTCCTCCACCGAAACCTACACTTGTGCCACCGCCAGCAGTGCCAGGTCAAGCGCTGGCCCCCGCAGCTGCGGCAAGTAATGTAAAACCGGTACCGGAACCGATCGTCAAACCAATCCCTCAGACGGCAGCTAGCCAAGCCCCGGTTGCAGGTCCACCGGCCAGAATGGGTGTTCCTGCTGGGTTAGAAATGCCAACCAAGCCAGCCATTAATGCCCCCACGACAACACCTACTCAATCACCGATTCCGGACGTAACCAAGCAGCAGCCTTCCGTTCCGGAGAGCAGGCCAGTACAAAACACGAGTCAGGCTACTACCAAGGCGGCACCGGCTGGCAGTGGCACGATAAAGCCAATGGAAGCGATAAGCGAACCGCCTGCTGCTGCAGGCGAGCCTCTTGATCAAGCAGTACGGCGGCCCCTCAATCCCGAGAGCTTCGAGGAGTTCGATCGTCTGAAAAGCAACATCAGGCGGCCTGTGCAGATCCCAAAAATCTTAGAAGATCCGGTCACAGGATTGCTTATTGTTCCAGGAGCCGACTTGCAAGCGCAAGGTTTACTGCCAGCAGCTCCAGCAACGGGCGCAAAACCGAGTCCTGGCGAGCAACCTCGGGAAGCATCACCAGTGACTGCAGCCGCCGGACAACCGCAAGAAGCACCAGCAGCGCCTGAAGCCCACGGGCAACCTCAAGAGGCACCGCAAGTACCCCCAGCCACCGGGCAACCTCAAGAGGCACCACAAGTACCCCCAGCCACCGGGCAACCTCAAGAAGCACCACCAGTACCTGCAGCCGCCGGGCAACCGCGAGAAGCGCCGCCAGTAGTTGAAGCCGTCAAACAAGTCGAGGCACCCGTTAGCCTTCCTGCAAAGCCTGCGCCTGAACCGTGGCAGCCGGCGGGTCCGCCAGCCGGAGCGGCTTGGACTGGCAACACGGTCAGTCAAATGCCGGTGACCGAGGCGTTCAACCACAACGGCGCGCACACTCAGGTGGCGATGGTTACCTGCAGAGCGTGCCGCGCCTCGATTGAGTCAGATTCCAAGTTCTGCGGGGAGTGCGGGGCCCTGGTGCAAGAACAAAATGCCATTCCGGCCTGCCACCTGTGCGGTGCCCCCATGGAAGCAGGGGCAAAATTCTGCGGTGAATGCGGCTCCAAGCAAGTGCAAGCGCCGGTTCGTAATGTGGTTCCTGCGCCAACGCTACCGTCAGCGGCGAGCATCAGCACTACGGGTGCAACGGCCTATCTGAGCACGTTGCAAGGACCGCAAAGCGGTCCACCAACCCAAAGGGGCTGGGTGCTGAAACTTCTACAGATGTTGGAATAATCGGCTTCCTATAGAGGAAACGCAAGCAGCGTCTTTCCAATAAAATGATCCACTGCCCGGCCGCTCAGGTCGATAAAAATTCTACGAGAAGAAGTAGTAGAAACATAAGAAAAGCAACCAATGGAGAGAGAGGCAACACGCCCCTCTCCATTGGTTGCCTCCGCACCGATGGCGGTGCTAGTCGAACAGTCATGGTCAGTCGATCGTGACCTTGACGCGTTCCGGGTTGTTGCTGATGGCCACGTCGACGCTTTCCTCCTTTCTGGTCAGTTGCAGGTCCAAGCTGGCAGCGCCTACGGGCAGTTTCTCCAGTGCGACGTGATCCAGCCAGTGCGGCAGTTGAGGTTGACGGATACGCAACTCGTGGGTGAGCGCGTTTGGCTCGAGTCCGATGCAGGCGGCCAGGACTTGGGGGAAGACCCCTGTTGCCCATGCCTGCGGTGAACACGAGCTTGGATAGTTGATCAAGGTCGACTCGTCGAAGCCGCAGACCAGCTCCGGCAGTCGACCATGGGGATATTGACGCGCCGTTTGAAGCAGCGCGGTGAAGATGCGGCAAGCACCCGACTTGTCGCCGACAGCGGCCAGCCCGGCTGCCACCATGGCGCTGTCGTGCATCCAGCAGGTGCCCAGGTGGTACTGGGCCGGACTGTAGGATTTGTCGTTGCCGGAAAGCGTGCGCACGCCCCAGCTCGTGAGCATGGAACGCGAGGTAAGCATCCTTGCCACAGCCGAAGCGTATTCGTCGCTGACGATCCCAGTCAGAAGGCAATGACCGGGGTTGGAGGTAACCGGATCGACCTGGCCTTTGCTGTCTAGGGCAAGAGCCAGAAACTCTGGACCGGGCATCCAGAAGTCCCTGTTGAACCGCTCCTTGAGGGCCTTTGCTTTCGCGACGAATTCGGCAGCATCAGGGCCGTGACCCATTGCGCTTGCCACCAGCGCAAGGTCGCACCAGGCAGCGTAAAGGTAGCCCTGCACCTCGCAGAGGGCAATGCTCCCCTCTGCGAGCGAGCCGTCAGCACGGACGATGCCCTCGTTGGAATCTTTCCATCCGTGATTGCGCAGGGGTTGGCCATCATCAGTACCGTAGCGGAGGTAGCCACCACCCTCCGCCAACTCGCGGTCGATGTAGTCGAGCGCCAGCGCGACCTTCGGCCACAGCTCGCGTGCGAACTTGATGTCGCCTGTGGTTTTGACATAGCGGGCAAAGAGCCAGAGCCACAGCGGCGTCGAGTCGACCGAGCCGAAGTAGAGCTTGAACGGCGTGGCATCGCAACGGGCCAGCTCACCCACGTGTCGCTCGTGGATGATCTTGCCGCGCCGACGGCAGTTCGCGTCATCGTCGCTATCGGCTTGCAGGGAAGCGAGCACGTTGACGACACCGCGACCAACCCTGGGAAAGAACGGCAGCCACTGCAGGGCAGTAATTGCTTGGTCCCGCCCGAAGATCGCAGGATACCAAGGCAGACCGGCAGCGATTGCAGCTCCATACGAGGTCGCCTGCTGGAGCATGTACAGATCGCGTAGACCACGACCGACGGCCGTGTCGAGGAATGTGTCGCTGGTGGCGATCTTCGTGCAGCCGGTTTTCCAGTCCCCGTAGACTGTCCATGCGGCTCCGAGTCCGGTTTTGAAGTCGCTTTTCCAGTCGCCGACACCGGAGATCAGCACCAGGCCCTCGGGAACGGTGGTGCTTGTTGGCGGGTCGCCTTCTTCTGCTTCTTTGATTTCTTGGAAGGGCAGAAGCGGCGCGTCTTGTGGTGGGAGCAGGAGCAGTCTGAGCCCGACCCCGACCTCCTTTTGTGCTTCGAGAGCCAGCTCGAAAACGACGCAGCCCCCTTTGATAGCGGTTGGCTCCGTGAAGGGGAAGAGCATCGTTGTCTGGAGCCACTTTCCGTCCCTGCCCCGATAGGCATAAAGCAGTCCTTGCTTTCCCGAGACGACGATCGGCGTGGGTAACGCTAGTTGTCCTCGCTGCACCTCGTTGAAGCCACGAACGTGGAACACATCCACGAACCTGGCATCCCCTTGAATTGCCAGTGTCACTCGCGCGGGCTTGGCCTGGTGGTTGCGCACCAAGAAGCGCTCGAAGACAGCACCTTCCGAGATGACGATCTCGCGGCGCACGACGATGACGTGACGAGGAAGTGCCGGTCCGTCCGCCTCATTGCCGTAGACGAAATCGCAACTGATGCCCCCTTCCGTGTTGGAGCGCAGCAGGTCGGGCGATTTGCCGCCGAGCGTGAACGAGTAGTTGAAGTACCGGGTGTCGAGGTAGTACACGCCGGTACCGAACGGGCTATCAACCGGGCACATGCCGTTCGGGTCGAAGCGCATGAACAGCCCACCGGAGCCGATGAGCGGCAGGGTGGGGTCGAACTGTTTGGCTGCGTATTGCGTGCCGGTGCCGTCAGGCGTGGCGAGCAGGCGAATGGGCCGGGGGTCAGTTTCGCTTCCGAGCATTTTGGGTTTCCTTCGTTGGAGAGGTTTTGGAGGCACACGCCTCTGCCCACACGGACCATGTCACTGGTTTGTGTCGGGCGATGGGATTGGTAGACGGAACTAGCTGAGGGCCAGGTATTTAAGGGAAAGTCTATTCGTGCACAGATGCGGACCCGGTCAGCGATAACAGGCAGGTCTGCACGTCTGTTTGCTAAGGGAATGGCAGCGACTCTTAGGCTAGGCGGTTGTCCGTAAAATTCAAGAACTCGAGGCACGGTAGGCAAAAACTAGAACAAGAAAAGATTGTCAAGCAAGTTGCCATAACGACCACTTGTCAGGAGCAGCTGGAACAG
>PSRH01000232.1 GCA_003175915.1 Candidatus Melainabacteria bacterium
CGCCTGATGCGGGGCGTTGTCGATGCCTTCCATTTTGGTGAGGATTTGAAACTTGATTGGATGGATAAGCGATTAGGCAGAGCCAATTTCGCCCTTGGTTATGAGGACTGGTTGCCCGTTCCGCTCAGTGAATTTCTGCCTCTGCTGCACGCACGAGTGAGAGATAGCTCTGATGACGCGCTTCTTGAGGCTATTTCCGATACGCTGGTTTTGCAATTCAGTCAATTTGTTGACAGCGTTCTCGGCTCTGACGAGGAGCACGGTGTCGCTCGTTGCCTGGGCGTCTTTCGATTACCCGGTAATGCGAAATTGGATGCAGTTCCGTCCGCGTCGCCAGAATCCGAAATGCGCTGGCGTAAAGAAGTAGAGTTACTGAACAATCATGGACTGACGGATACTCCTGAATTGCAGCGCTGTCCTGATCTATTCATTGCCAGTCCGAAGGCCCGCTTCTGTTCTGACGCCTGTCGATTCACCACTTTCCAAATTGCAAAGCATCTGAATGCACCCGGTTATCATGCTGAAAAGCAAAAACGATATCGCAAGAAGCAAGCGGATAAGTGAGAAAATCGAACTTGAGCCCGTGATCTTATTAGTGACGAAAGAATGCATCGCATAGTCTCCTTGATTGCTAGCTCAACCGAAATCGTCCATGCGCTTGGCTTTGGCGACCAGATGGTCGGACGTTCCCACGAATGTGACTATCCGGAAGGCGTCAAGGAGCTTCCTGTTTGCACGGAGCCTAAATTTCGAACAGACGGGACCAGTTATGAAATTGATCAACGTGTGAGAGCCGTTTTGCAGGAAGCCTTAAGTGTCTACCGCGTTGACGCAGCGAAATTGGAGAGTCTCAAGCCCTCGCACATTATTACCCAGACGCAATGCGAGGTTTGCGCAGTTAGCCTGGCAGACGTGGAAGCTGCCGCTTGCCGACTGATTAGCTCAAAGCCGACAATCGTCTCGCTCGAACCCAATCAACTTGCTGATATCTGGCAGGATATTCTCCGGATCGGCACCGCTCTTGGTGCTAAACAGGAAGCGCTGGCGCTTATCGCCAGGCTGAAAAAACGCGTCAAGGAAATAACTGAAAAGGTACAAGGCAGGCAGAAACCAAAGATCGCTTTTATAGAGTGGCTCGATCCTCTAATGACTGGTGGCAATTGGCTGCCTGAGTTGATTGAATTGGCTGGCGGTGAAAACGTTTTTGCCGATGCAAAAGGAAGAGCACCGCGGGTCTCATGGCAGGACTTTCAATTGCGGGATCCGGATGTGATTGTCGTCAGCCCCTGCGGTTTTGACCTGGAGCGGACACGATCGGAAATGGGCTTGCTTAAGGGCAACCAGGTCTATGAGGGCCTGCGTGCCGTTGCTAGCGGACGCGTCTTTTTAGTTGACGGCAATCAGTTTATGAACAGACCTGGACCACGAATCGTCGATTCGCTGGCCATTCTTGCCGAAATAATGCACCCAGCGCTTTTCCCGCCCGAGCACCAAGGTCACGGTTGGCTGCGCTATTCAGGCTGAACTGACCGAATCGATCACGGACATGCGAGCATGGCAAACAGCTAGAGCGAGAGCATCAGAAGCATCGTCCGGTCTAATAATGGCCGGCAACTCGAGCAATCGGGCAATCATATCCTGTACCACGCGTTTATCAGAGCGACCAAAGCCGGTCAGGTGCAGCTTTACCTGCATGGGCGTGTATTCCTTCACTGGGACGGATTTGCACTCCGCTGCTTCAAGAATTACTCCTCTTGCCTGAGCAACGGACATGGCCGTCCTGGCATTCTTACAAAAGAAGAGAGTCTCGACGGCTAGTACATCCGGCTTATATTCATCAATTAGGCTTAATAGATCGCTGCGGATAATCAATAGTCGTTGGCCGACACTCATGCTAGCTAGGGTTTTGATGATTCCTGAGCCTAAGTATTCGAATTGCTCCGGTTGCCTCCAGGAGAGCGCGCCATAGCCGACGGTAGCGGTGCCGGGATCGATGCCGAGTATACGTCTGCCCGTTATAATGTGCCTCTCTTTAGTCGGATTCGTATGCTTTTCTAATATTGAGGATTTGGCCGCTCAAGCTAGCCAGTTTCCTAAGGCAAAGTGTAACATTGTCCTTTGGCAAGATAAATACCCATGCAAGCTAGCAAAGTAAGTGTTGAACAGATAACCGCTGCCAGCCGGCTCGGCTGGTGGCAATCGCTTGCTTCTGTCAACAAATTACCGTTTGCCATCGTTTTTGGCATCTTCCTCGGCCTGACCAGTCCCGGTTTCGATCAGTCCTGGCTAGCTTGGTGCGGTCTGGCACCGCTCTTGGTGCTGCTCTTTGTTGCTCAGAGCCGAAACGAAGCTTTACTCTGCGGCTTCTGCTTCGGATTCAGTTATCACCTGGTGGCTCTCAGCTATTATCTGGGACTTTATCCTTTACTCTGGATGGGACAGGATAATTGGGTTGCCATACTGATCGCCGGACTAGTGTGGATTCTCGAGGCGGCCCACGAGTCCCTCCTTATGGTTGGTTTTTCCTGGCTGGTTTATAGCTTGCCGATGCGCCCAGGCTTTCTCTTCCATCGCGAACGCCCGTACTTTCCTCAACTTTTGTGTATACCGATTATCTGGGTATTCTTCCAGTGGCTCTTCGGATCGGTTGAACCGTTTTTGGGAATCCTCACCGATCAACTTGCCTATTCACAATTCAAACAGACCGATCTGATTCAAATAGCAAAATTGGCTGGACCAGGCTGCGTCGATTTCCTGATCATCATGGTCAACGTGGCCATCGCTTCCTGCTTATTTGAATTACCAACAACCGGACAACGTCCCGTTGACAGAGTTGATTTGCTTTCACCACGTCTGGGCGCTCTCTTTGATCTGTCCGTCGCTGCGCTGGTAGTTTTGTGCGTTGTAGCATGGGGCGGCTTCGAGTTTCATCAACTGGAAACTCAGTTGGCCGTTCGGGCTGCCGCAAAAACCAGTGTCAAGTTGCCGGTTGCCATATTGCAGAACAACGTCACGATCGAGCAGGAGCATTTAAAAACCGCTAGCCCGCTGGAAATTGCTCAGCTTTACGATGATCTTGGTCGCAATTTGAGCGTCGCTTTGATGGTTTTGCCAGAAGGCGCCGTGACGGCGACTCAGAGCCAATCTGGACACCTGCTTGACTCATTGAAAGCTAAAGCGATTTCGTCAAAGACTGAAATCATAGTCGGATCGGTCGAAAAATTAGGCGGCAGCTTGGTCAATGGTGCTCGTATGATTGCCTTCGACAACAAAGAGAGAGAAGTCTACGTCAAACGCCGGCTTTTCCCATTCCTCGAATTCATACCATGGCGAAATGTCCTGGATGAATTACCGGAATCGATTAAAGATAAAATCCCGGGCAGCAAACAGACATTCTTGAGAACGCATATCACTCAGCTTCTCACCAGCGTCTGGGGCAAAATAGGAGTGTCAATTTCCACGGAAATTATCTATCCTCGCCTGATTGCTGCTGAGGTGAGAGAAGGCGCATCGCTGCTTGTCAACATCACTAACCTGGCATACTTCCACAACTCGTATCTGAGCAAACAAATTCTTGCTGCCGCTGTATTTAGGGCGGTAGAAAACAAGCGCTACGTAATCCTTTCAGCCAATACAGGCGTCTCGGCTGTCATTGATCCGGCTGGTGTTGTGCAAAGCGCCACTTATCAAGGCAAACGAGGAACGCTTTTAGACACGGTACAATTCCTAAACGACAGAACCGTGTTTACGAACATGTGGTGGCTATGAAATTGATTCTCAGGGGTAGTTGTATATGCCTCGCCTTCTTGTTCTTGCTTTTCGCCGGAGGAGTTTCCTTCATGATGCCCGCTAAAGCCAGTGCCAGGATGCCTATAGCCAGAATAGCCGGCAAAAATCTCGTGCATTTAGAAGTAGCAGCGACAGAAAGTGAAATCGAGCGGGGTTTGATGTACCGTACGTTCATGCCGGAAGATAACGGCATGGTTTTTCTTTTCTCGCCACCGCGCCCTGTCAAATTCTGGATGTATCACACTCTCATTTCTCTTGATATGTGCTTCATCCATAATGGCAAGATCGTCAAGATATGCGAGGAAGTCCCGCCGTGCCGTTCTGAAAATCCCATGGAATGCCCGACTTACCCGAAAGGACCAGGGTTCGTTGTGTCTTACGTGCTTGAACTGAACGGCGGTTACGCCAAGCGACATGGTATCAAAGAAGGCGACGAAGTAGTTTTCGAGCTGCCGGATAAGACTGAAGGCGATTCAACGAAAAGCAAATGAGATGAGCATATCGCTCACAATCGAAGACGATATAGCCACATTGCTCATCAATCGCGGCGAGCAGAAGAACGCTATCTCCCTGGCGATGTGGCACAGTATTCCCGACCACGTCGAGCGTATTGTAGCTGCGAAAGCGAAAGTACTCGTAGTTCGCGGTGCTGCCCATACTTTTTCAGCCGGCGCGGACCTGTCTGAAATTGCCAATTTGACCAATCTCAAAGACGCAATGAATTATTGGATTGCCATCAGGTCTGGAGTTGAGGCCATTGCTGAACTTACGACGACGACAATCGCGCTCATTGAAGGCCACTGTATAGGTGGAGGCTGCCTTATCGCTCTTGCTTGCGATCTAAGAATGGCCGCCTCGAACGCTCAATTTGCCTTACCCGAGGTCAAACTGGGAATTGTCTGCGATTCGACCAGCGTCGCTCGTCTGGCGCATCTTATCGGTGGGGCTGCAGCCAAAGAAATGCTGCTTTCCGGGGATGTCAAAAACGCTGAGCAAGCTTTTCGTCTGGGGCTTGTCAATGAAATTGTTCTTGAGGACCGTCTGGTCAGTCGCACCTATCAGCTGGCTCGGGTTCTGGCTCGTAACAACGGAGAAGCAATTGCCCGGCTGAAGCGCCAGTTCCACAACTTGAGCTTGGGGATAACACCTTCCCCGATCGCTTCGGCAGGCACTTTCAGCGCTGAGGAAGAAGACGGACAGATAGCCGAAAGCTTCCTGGCCCCGGCCGTCAAGGAGAAAATAAAGCAAATAATTGGCGTCACTAGGCGCTTTTAGCGGCTGCCTCGACCTGATCTAGACTTGAATGACGCGTTTGATTGTCGGAATTTCTTCTTTAAGAGCCCGCTCAACACCCATTTTTAGCGTCATGGTTGAGCTTGGACACATTCCGCAGGCACCGACGAGGTGTACGTAAACCTCTTCGTCCTTAACATCGACCAGCTCGATGTTGCCACCATCCATCATCAGCATTGGCCGGAGCTTTTCCAGGACTTTTTCGACTTGTTCACGCATGCTTTAACCCTCTTTACTCGCAGCCAGGCACCCTTATGTTACCTGTAACGATCTGACATAAGCTTACCAAATATAACAAACTGTATTGCTCGAGACAAACCCGTACCGAAGCCCGAAAAGTGGCAATGGCAGCCGTTTTCACGCCTAGGACAAGGGTTAGAGGCGAACTTTCCACCTTTCGAATCAATTAAACCCTCGTAAAGGCAGGCAGAAATGAGCTCGTTTCATAATATGCTCTTTAGCCAGGATATACGGCATTTTTAGCTTTATGAGAAGAGGTCATTCTATGGTCAAAGTTGCAATCAATGGTTTCGGCAGAATCGGTCGGAACGCCTTCCGGGCTTTTCTTTCGAACCCCGGTAAAACAATCGAAGTGGTGGCAATCAACGACCCACTGCAAGACCTCGAACAGTCCGCTCATTTGCTCAAGTATGACTCTTGCCTCGGTGAACTGAAGCACGAAGTCAGCCACACGAGCGATTCCCTAGTGGTCAACGGTAAGTCGTTCAAGTTCTTTACCGAAAGAGATCCGGCTAACTGCCCATGGGGTAAAGAGAAAATCGATATCGTTCTTGAGTGCAGCGGCGTTTTCACCGATGCCGATAAAGCCAAAGGTCACATTACCGCTGGCGCCAAAAAGGTAATTATCTCTGCTCCGGCTAAAGGCGAGGATATTACCGTAGTTCTGGGAGTAAACGATAAGTTATACGATCCCGAGAAACATAACATAATCTCGAACGCCAGTTGCACAACCAATTGCTTGGCTCCCGTAGCGAAGGTGATCGACGAAGCTTTCGGGATCGAAAAAGGTCTTATGACAACGATCCATAGCTACACTCTAGACCAGAGACTGCTCGACACGTCCCACAAAGACCTTAGACGTGCACGGGCTGCCGGTCAGTCGATGATCCCGTCCAGCACCGGTGCTGCCAAGGCGATTGGATTGGTTCTGCCCACCTTGAAAGGCAAGTTGAACGGTTTTGCCATGCGCGTGCCGACTCCGAACGTCAGTGTTGTCGACCTGGTCGTCACCACCAAAAAGGACGTTACCGTAGAGTCAGCCAACAATGCCCTGAAAGAAGCTTGTGCCGGTCCTCTCAAGAACATCATGGGATTTTGCGAAACACCGCTTGTCTCGATCGATTTCAAAGGCAATCAATTGTCGTCGATTGTTGACCCCGAACTGACCATGGTGGTGGAGAATCGCATGCTCAAGGTTATTGCCTGGTACGACAATGAGTGGGGCTACAGCAACCGCTTGATTGAGCTAGCCAATATGGTGGCAAGCAAGCTGGCAGTCCGAGTATAGAAGAACATATCGCAGGGGCATGGTAAAACCATGCCCTTCGCTTATTTGGGGGAACACTATGAAGAAGACGATTGCTCAGGCTGGTCGGGAAGCCTTCAATGGTAAACGGGTCCTTGTCCGTGTCGATTTCAACGTGCCCCAAGATGAAACTGGTGCAATCACCGACGATACCAGAATTAGAGCTGCTCTGCCGACAATCAACTTCTTGAGAGATGCCCATGCCAAGGTAGTGCTCATGTCTCATCTGGGGCGTCCTAAGGGTAAGACTGAGAAGTATAGTCTCAGACCCGTGGCAGCGCGTCTAAAAGAATTGCTTCAAAAGGCTGTTTCGACACAGGTACAGTTTGTTGAGGACTGCCTAGGTGAGACAGCCAGAACTGCGGTTGCTAAGCTCAATCCAGGCGATGTTTGTCTCTTGGAAAATCTGCGATTCTATCCGGAAGAAGAGAAAAACGATCCGGAATTTTCTCGCCAGTTGGCTTCGCTCGGTCAGATTTATGTTGATGACGCTTTCGGCACTTCCCACCGGGCCCATGCCAGTACGGAAGGAGTGACGCATTTTCTTCGCCCAGCTCTTGCTGGTTTTTTGCTCGAACGAGAAATTGTCATGCTTTCTGAAACCTTGAATAATCCTGCCCGTCCGTTTGCGACAATCATAGGGGGCGCCAAAGTATCATCGAAGATCGGCGTACTCGACCATCTGTTAAAAAAGGCCGACGTCCTGATTATCGGCGGTGCGATGGCATTTAGCTTCCTGAAAGCGCGCGGGCTGGAAGTCGGCAAGTCGCTGGTTGAAAACGATCAACTCGATTATTGCCGTAAGCTTGAGGCCGAAGCGAAGGCAAAGGGAATCAAACTGGTCTTGCCGCTTGATGTTGTTTGCGCCGCGGAAATTAAGGCGGGCGTGCCGACAACCTTAGTTTCGGTTGAGAATATGCCAAATAATATGATTGGTTTGGACGTGGGACCTGAAACTATCTCACTGATAAACTCTGTTCTCAGCGAGTGCAAGACGATTCTATGGAATGGTCCCCTGGGTGTGTTTGAAGTGCCCGAATTCGCCAAGGGCACCTACGCGGTAATTGATACGCTTGTGGATTTAACCACTAAAAAGGTTAAAACGGTCGTAGGCGGCGGTGACTCAGTGGCTGCTCTTCAGGCGAAGTCAGTGAAGGAGTCAGCTTTGACTCATGTCAGTACCGGTGGCGGTGCATCGCTGGAGTTCTTGGAAGGAATAGAGTTACCAGGGATAGCGTGTTTGGATGAAGCGGGGGCACAGGTTGGTACGGCTCGCTAGGGCCAAAGTATGAGAGAGGGGCGCCGAGGCATTGACTCTCTTTTGTGTGCGCTTGCATTTGTGTCCCTAGTGGGTATGCAGAGCGCAAGCGCCTATTCACAGCGTCAAGTCGCTCGTAATCCATCCAACGATGCCCTTGCCTTATTCAATCAGGGAACTTCGCTGCTCAGATCCAATCAAAACCAGGAAGCGGCGGCGAAGCTCGAGCGGGCCTGTACTCTTTCGCCAAATTTTGCCGAAGCCCATCACGAATGGGCTGTAGCTTTACTCAAGCTTGATCGGGCCAATGAGGCAATTGACCAATTCAATCAGGCGTT
>PSRH01000091.1 GCA_003175915.1 Candidatus Melainabacteria bacterium
TCAAAAATATGTTTCCTGGAAAGACCGCGGTCATTGGGCCCGTCTCCCATCGGCATAAAAACTTTGGTGGCAAGGACGATCGAATCTCTCCTAAAGGACTTAATTGCTTTACCGATTACTTCTTCGCTTTTCCCCGAGCCGTAGACATTGGCAGTATCGAAGAAAGTGATCCCCTTGTCGTAGGCGAAGTGGATTTGCTCAATAGCGTTCCGCTCTTCAATTACGCCGCCGTAAGTAAGCCAGCTGCCAAGCCCAATCTCGCTGACTCGAACGCCCCACTTCCCGATGTTTCGATACTCCATGGCTGACCCTCTAAATTGTCATGTCTTCTCATTGACTAGCAAAGTCGGCTGCGGCATCTGCCTCAGGGGCAGGTAGAAAATGCAGATAATACCAGGTATGGAAGAAAAGAAACTGAAAAGAAAGAAGTTTTGATAGCCGAGCCAATTGGCGAGATAACCGCTAACTGCGCCTGGACCTACCAGACCAATTGCCATCAGCGCAGTCGCCATAGCGTAGTGAGCGGCTCGATATTCTGATTTTACGACGCTCAACAAAAATACCGTATAAGTGGTGAATCCCAAGCCATAAGCAAACTGTTCCAAGGCATTGGCTGCGGCTACTACGATCAGACCGGGCTTGAAAATGGCCAGCAACCAGTAAAGCAAGATCGCTCCATTCTGAAAGATTGCCGCA
Organism: Candidatus Melainabacteria bacterium; assembly: GCA_003175915.1. Lineage (GTDB taxonomy): Bacteria > Cyanobacteriota > Vampirovibrionia > Obscuribacterales > Obscuribacteraceae > PSRH01. The sequence continues at coordinate 697 of PSRH01000091.1, forward strand.
GGAAGAAGGCAGCGTCTGAGATCATATTTCGCCACTAAAATCCCGCCTATGATTCCACCAATGAGCAGCGCTCCAACACCTACCGTTCCGTAAATCAACCCAACCTGGGCAGTAGAAACTCCCAGCCCTCCTTTTTCTGGTGGATCTAAAAGGAACGGCTGAGCCATCTTAAGCAAGAAAGCATCTCCACTTCTAAAGGTAAGAATATAGAAGACAGTGACAGCAAATCTCGGCTGATCGGCAAAGGAAACAAACGCGTCAGTAAACTGCCTGATGCGACTAGGGGGATTGCCCTGCCCGGAAGCGCTAGCCACCTCTTGCTTGCCGGAAGCATTTAAGGAGATTGGCGGCTTCGGCAAAAAGACCAGATGCCAAGCAGTGGCGACTGCGAAAACAACAGCACAGATAACGAACGCCAGAGCCCATGCTTCCACGACGGCTTTCGGTGAACTTTTTGCCTGCTCCATGTAGTAGCCTGCCAGTGAAACCATTGCTCCCGATCCGAATAGCCATGCCGCCCGATAGGCCGTGTTGCGAATTCCCACATAGAATGCCTGCTCTTCTTTGTTCAGCGCGTCCATGTAAAAGCCGTCAATAGCTATGTCCAGCGTGGCTGAGGCAAAGGCAATCAAAGCGAAGACCACAAGATAGGTATTCAATCCGGCCTGAGTCAAAATTGCCCCGCTTAGTACGAAAAGCAAGACGCACAGTATCAAATGCGATACCAGGATCCATCGGCGCCGGGTAAACAATAGGTCAATAAGAGGTGCCCAGGCAAATTTAATCGTCCAGGGGATATAGAGAAGGCTGGTGTAGAATCCAATCACAGAATTGTCGAAATTCAAATTCTTGAGTAGAACTACCGACATGAGATTGACGATTGCATTTGGCAACCCTTCAATGAAATAAAGGCTAGGTATATACCAGGCTGGCGACGGGGCTTTGCACCCCTTCTCGCTGATCGGTTCTTTAGAGCGCTCCAACTAAACCCCTTTGATAGATAGCTTGACCAATCTCAACCAGTTTACAATCCCTGTCGCCTTAGAGGTAAACACATTATTGCGAATGCGGATTATCGCTTTATAGAGGGGTAAGATAGAACTAGAGTAACTTGCCATAAGAAACTTGAGCAAAATGCAGGTCGCTAAGCGACGTAAGAGAGAATCAGAATGAGCCATCTAGACCTGAACGATGTCAAAAGACTGTACGAAAAGCTGCCGGAAAGGTATAAACAGGCAAAATCGGTGTATGGTCGTCCATTGACCCTAGCCGAAAAAATACTGACAGCACATTTAGATCAGCCTCCCAAGAGTGGGCCCGTTCGAGGGGAAACCTACGCATTGGTTAAACCGGATCGCGTGGCCATGCAGGATGCAACGGCACAGATGGCGCTACTCCAATTCATGCAAGGGCAATTTAAAACGGTAGCTGTGCCTACAACAGTGCATTGCGATCACCTTATCCAGGCCCGAGTTGGCGCAGACTCTGATATGCAGCAGGCTCTGGACGAGAATAAAGAAGTATATGACTTTCTCAAGTCGGCAAGTAACAAACATGGTATCGGCTTTTGGAAACCTGGTGCGGGCATTATTCACCAGGTAATTCTGGAGAACTATGCCTTTCCTGGTGCGCTCATGATCGGCACCGATTCGCACACACCAAATGCTGGCGGTTTAGGCATGTTGGCTATTGGAGTGGGCGGCGCCGATGCCGTCGACGTGATGGCTGGGGAACCTTGGGGTATCAGATGGCCGAAACTGATTGGCGTCAAATTGAAGGGGAAATTAAACGGCTGGACGGCGCCAAAAGACATCATCCTCAAGCTGGCCGGCATTCTTACTGTGGCAGGCGGAACTGGAGCAATCATTGAATACTTCGGGCCTGGCACAAAATCAATCAGTTGCACCGGTAAAGGGACAATTACAAATATGGGGGCTGAGCTGGGAGCGACCACATCCGTTTTTCCCTTTGATGAGCGCATGTCCAAGTATTTGAGAGCAACTCGCCGGTCTGAAGTGGCCGACCTGGCCGAGCAATATGCCGGCTATTTGACAGCTGACCCGGAAATCGAAAGCAAACCGGAAACTTACTTCGATCGCATCGTTGAGATTGATTTGGACACACTCGAGCCATACATCGTCGGTCCTCATTCTCCGGATGTAGCCAGACCTATCTCGCAATTAGCTGCGGATGTAAAATCTCACGGTTATCCAGACAAATTGCGTTTTGCTTTGATTGGCAGTTGCACCAATTCTTCCTATGAAGATATGAGTCGCGCCGCTCAGGTAGCTCAACAAGGCGTCGACCATGGACTGAAGGCCAACTGTGGCTTCATGATCACACCTGGTTCCGAGCAAATCTACAAGACCATCAATCGCGACGGACAACTAAAGGTATTGGAAGAAATGGGTGGAACTGTTCTGGCGAACGCCTGTGGACCATGCATAGGTCAATGGAAACGCGAGGACATCCAGCCTGGTGAAACCAATTCGATCTTGACGTCCTATAATCGCAACTTCCAAAAGCGTAACGATGGCAACGCCGAGACGCTGGCGTTTATCGGTAGTCCCGAGCTCGTTACAGCACTTGCTTTCGCTGGCAGCCTCACCTTTAACCCTCTCAAAGACAAACTGAAAGCCCCGGATGGAGCAATGGTTGCCCTGGAACCACCGGCGGCACCAGACCTGCCCTCAGCCGGATTCATTTCTGAAGACTCGGGTTATGTCGCTCCAGCCAAAGACGGCGACAAAGTAACCGTAATTGTCGATCCGAAAAGCGAGCGGTTGCAGCTTCTTGAACCTTTTCAACCATGGGACGGAAAGGACTATGTGGACCTACCAATTCTCCTGAAGGCTCAAGGCAAGTGCACTACCGATCACATTTCGCCTGCTGGCTCCTGGCTAAGATACCGCGGCCATCTCGATAAGATCAGTGACAACATGTTCACCGGTGCATCGAACGCTTTCACAAAATCTCCAGGCACCGGTATAGACATCTTGTCCGGCGAGACATCATCTCTTCCCAAAATCGCCAGGCACTATAAGAGCGAAGGATTAAGCTGGGTAGTCGTCGGTGATCAGAACTATGGTGAAGGCTCCAGCCGCGAACATGCAGCCATGTCCCCTCGTTTTCTCGGTTGCAAAGCTGTAATTGTCAGAAGCTTCGCCCGCATACATGAGACTAACCTGAAAAAGCAGGGAATATTGGCACTTGTCTTTGCTCACCCTGCTGACTATGACAAGGTGCAGGAAAAGGACAGGTTAAGTATCACCGGCTTAGCATTGCTTGCTCCGAATAAGAACGTTGAAGTAACAATCAAGCACGCCGATGGCAAAAGCGAAAAAATCCAGGTTAAGCACACCATGACCGAGGAACAAATTGCCTGGTTTAAAGCTGGTTCCGCGCTCAATCTGATCAAGCAGAGAAATAAGGGCTGAGTTTTATCGGCGACGGGAGCTGTGCCTTGTCTTTCGTTGAAGAAGTTCGCCAGATTCGCAATTCTCTTCTGCGTCCGAAAGAGCAACTTGTCAATTTTAACGCCCAAGCGGCCACGACCAAAACTATTCCATATGGACTGTGGATTTGTTTAGCGCTACTGGCCGTAATCGGCACCACAACCTACGGCGCCTCCTTAGGTTATGTGTACAGCTCCCGGTTTCTCAACCCCCTTGTACTTTTATGGGTGACCGCCGTTCTCACTGGGCCCGCGGGCATTTCCTGGTTGATATTTGGATTGGTTCTCACCTGGTTTACCCGGTTGAACCCACTTACCGGCTGCTACGTGTGCCTGATCACTATGGCCTACGGAGGAATGATTCTCATGTTAGCTTCCCTAGTTAACCTCGTCATGGGAATGAGCAGACCAGCTATGACTGTTGCGGAAGACATTTGTGGTTTCAACGAAATCTTCCTTATAATCTTGGATGTGCTTATGGCCTGGTTTTTCACGGCACAAATGCGTGCCCTCGGGAAGCCAATCTGGAAAACCCTAACAGCATGGGTGATCGTTCTAAATGGCAGCTTTCTACTACTTTCAGTCCTAGTGAGCACCACCCTGTTAGCAGCGCTCGGTTCCTGAAAAGATAGAGGACGGGTTGAGATGGAGCAGGAAATTCAGAAAAAGCTTTCTGGCAAACACTTGATTTTGTACGATGGTGTTTGCGCCCTCTGCAATGGATTCAATAAATTCGTATTACCTCGCGACAAAAGAGACGTCTTCCGATTTGCATCGCTTCAAAGTCCATTTGCCCGGGAAATATTGGACGGCTTCGGCCGCAGCGCTTCTGCATTGAATACAATATATGTAATCGCAAATTTCGGATTGCCCGAGCAAAGCCTCAAGGAACGCGCTGATGCAGCTCTTTTTGTTCTTGACCAAATCGGCGGGCTTTACAGTTTTTCTAGAGTGTTGCGGGTGTTTCCCCGATCGTTGTTGGACCAGATCTATAATTTTATAGCCAAAAATCGGTATAGACTTTTCGGCAAATATGAAACGTGCCTTTTGCCCGATGCCACAAATGCAGAGAAATTTATAGGAGTATAAACCGATCATGGAAAGCAATAATGATCCCGAAGCATTAGGCTGGGAGGCGATCGATAAAGCGCTTGCGCCTATTTATGGCGATCAACAGCCGCTCCACTATGGCACCCTCATAAAGTACAGCTTTGGCGGTCCAGATCCACTCGATGGAATATCCGTATACCGCTCAGACAAGGGTATTCCGCACTGGCATTATGTCAGCTACGGATTTACTGAACTCTATGCGAAAGAAAGTGAAAACCAGGATTACAGCGGCTTTGGCTTTGAACTGACGATGCGCCTGGTGCGTAATCCAAATGAGGAACCACCAGCCTGGCCAATATCGCTAATGCAAAATTTTGCCCGCTATGTGTTTTCTAGCGGGAACATCTTTGAAGTGGGTCATTATCTCGATTGCAACGGACCGGTTGCTCTTGAAACCGATACGGAATTGAAAGCCGTCATTTTTGTTGAAGATCCCGAACTAAAATCGATCAATACACCCCACGGAAAAGTATTGTTTTTGCAAATCGTCTGCGTAACCCTGGACGAACTGCAAGCAGCTAAGCGTTGGAACACTTTAGGAGTGGCAAGCCTTTTGAACAAACGAGTTCCCTTGATGATTACCGACCTTAAGCGTCGCTCCATTTTGACCGAGCCGTCTGCTGTTCAAGAAATTGAAGAAGGAGTTTTGCAAGATGGCTCCAGCACTGGCAGCCTCTTTGTCACTCAAATCGACTACAAAGTAGGGATTCTGGGAAAATGCCAAGTGACACTCGGTGCCATCGCTATTTTAGACTTACAGTCGCTCTTACCAGCGCGCCTTGGACATGGGAATCCATTGATTCTGGCAGGCGGGGAACGAGTCGTTCGGCTGGAACCTGCTGAAAACTTCTCATGCAGAGAAAAGGATGGATTCTTGACCATCGGTCTTACCAGAGGTGACTCCGAGGCATTGATCAAGAACCTTTCGAGCAAAGCGGGCGAATATAAAGTTTGCGACGGTTTGACAATCAAAGTGGAAAAAAC
>PSRH01000129.1 GCA_003175915.1 Candidatus Melainabacteria bacterium
TCAATTTCGGTTTGCATATCGGCGAGCATGAAGCGAATCGCCTCAAACTGCGACACCGCCTTACCAAAGGCTTTACGTTCTTTGGCGTATTTATTGGCATGGTCCCAGGCACCTTGGGCGATACCAACCGCTTGAGCGGCAATCCCGATTCTGCCACCATCCAGGGTTACCATCGCCACTTTAAAGCCCTCGCCAACCTGGCCCAGCATATTTGCTAGCGGAACCGGTGAGTCCTCGAAAAGAATTTGACAGGTCGCCGAGCCTTTGATGCCCAATTTGTCTTCAAGCTTGCCAAAAGTGAATCCAGGCGTGCCTTTCTCGACCAGAAGCGCAACCAGTCCTTTGTGTTTCAGGCTCGGATCAGTTTGAGCGATGACCAGATATAGATCCGCTTCCACGCCGTTGGTGATCCAATTCTTGGCACCATTCAAAATAAAATTGTCCCCCTGGCGCTTGGCCGTACAGGTGGCCGCAGCCGCATCCGATCCTGATCCCGGTTCGGAAAGGGCAAAGGCCCCAAGCATCTGTCCCTTACACAATGGGGTAAGAAATCGTTCCTTTTGCTCCTCGCTACCGAATACCCCTACGGGAGTGGCACAAAGTGAAACATGGGCTGAGTACATAACCGAGGTAGTGGCACACGCTTTCGCTAGTTCCTCTACAACAATGGCGTAGCAAATGTGATCGAGGCCTGCTCCGCCGTACTTCTCCGGAAATGGCAATCCGGCAAAATCAGAAGCAACAAGCAAGTCCCAGTTTTCTCTAGGAAACCGGTGGTTCCGATCTACTTCAGCCGCCCTCGGAGCAAATTCCTTTTCGGCAATCTCCCGAATAGTTTCTTCGATGAGACTTTGCTCTTCCGTCAGCCTGAAGCTAAGCGGAGAATTTTTTAGGGCAGTCGCTGTCAACATAGAGGGATACCTAAGCTAACTAAAAGGTTTTTACCGCTTCCGCTTTCGACCCAAACCAAAATAATAACATTTGCAGACATTTATAGCGGCGGGCGCTTCCCGTGGAGCGCCCCGACAATAGGCGATCGACGGGGGCGCGAAATGGGAAAATGAGAAGAGATTGTCGGTTGAAATTAACCTTGTAGTATTGAGACAGTGGGGCACTCAGGGAACGAAAATATGGGCGAAGCACACGTAATGCTTGTGGGGGCGTCAGAAAGCGAAGAAAAGTGGTTAACCACGCTAACCTCAGCCGGGTTCAAAGTGACAAGCGCCAGCGCCGGCCTGGATGCCTTAAATAAGCTTTCCGAGACAGCGCCAGACGTGATTGTCAGCAAGGATATTCTCTCTGACCTGAGCGCTTTTCAGTTATGTGCCTTGCTGCGAGTCCATGAAAAAACCGCTAGTTTGCCCTTCATCATTATCGATACAGATTCAAGAAATAATAGTTCTTTGGCCAAAGAATTGGTCTATCCCGCCGCCACCATCCGCCTTGCTGACCTGGCTCAGGAAAGCTCGCTGATTGGCTTAATTGAAGAGCAGGTAGCGCTGGGGAAACGACTTGGCTTTCAGGCCGCACCTCTACCTCGAGCACTCTCCCCTTTAAGCCAGGACCTCAAGGAAAAGCAAGGATTGAATGGCGTGCTCGATTATTTGATTGCCGAGATGCTTACAGGTAAATATGTGCGCTCGCTTACCAGTGTGCTGACGCCGCACAAGGTGTTTTTGCAGGCATATTTTGAGCTGGTGGCAAAACTTCTCGATCCCGATCTGATGGCCATTGCAATTGGCAGCCTGAGGAACCCCTGGATTGCTATAAGGAGTAAGTCGACACTGACAGAAACAATGCTCGCGGAAATAACCAGCGAAATCAAGAACAAACTTCGTTTGACTGACGACCCAGTCGTAGAATTCGATGCCAATAAGTCTGACCTGGTCGATCAGCCTGTGTCGGAGCGACATCTATTCCCAATTCTGACCGAAACAAGTGGGGTCGGCTTGCTTTTCTTTGGCAATTATTCAGGTAGGGATTTTAACGCCAGCCAGTTGACTACCATGAACGCCCTCAGCCGCCATATTAAACCAGTGGTTGAGCTTTTGCTCGCCCAAGCTGAAATTGAGGAGTATCAAAGCCGCGAGGCCTTCAACGCTGCCGTCGATCAACTTACCGGTCTCTACAATTTGCAATTTATGCTGGGGTTTCTGCAACAACAACTCCTCTTTTCAGTTCGGCATAAATTACCGGTGGGTTTGATGATCATGGATATCGATAATTTTGCCCGGATCAACTCCAACTTCGGCATGCAGGCCGGTGACGCGGTCTTAGCGAAATTGGGTGCATATCTTCTCAATGCCACCCGGGCAAGCGATTTATCGGCACGATACGGAGGCGATGAATTTGCCGTGGTCTTACCCAACACGGATCTGCGCGGCGCCCAGGTATTGGCCGAGAAAATCAGATTAGATATCGAACAAATATCCTTCTTTCAGGGATCGGATAAACCGGGCTCGCGTTTGACCATGAGTATCGGCTGCGCACAGTTCGACATGAGCGACTTGAATCCCGAAACAATTCTGAAAGATGCCAAACACGCCTTACAAAAGGCCAAAGACAATGGCAAGAACAGGGTGGCCGGCTAATTGCTAGCGGGTGCAACAATCATCTGGTCGTAAGTGGCATCGATCGCCTTGATTATCTCATTTTCCGAAAACTCCCCTGACAGGCAGGATAGCAAGAGCGCCGCACCCGCACCACAACCTTCTTTGACGTGACCCTGTTCGTAGAGCTTCAGGCCGTGGTGGCGAGACTGAGAGAAATCAATATCGGCAAAAGCTAACGGTGCCTCTAAGAGTTGGGCCAAGTGGCGCGTGTCGGCGGCACTATCATTGACTATCCAGCGACTGGTGCAGACGATCAGGTTAGGTTTCCTTTCTGCCTGGGCGCTTTTAGTCCATAGCCTGCTAAAGATCGCATAGACTGCCAACATTTGAGAACCGCCAGCAAGGATAACCGGAATGCTGTCTGCGGCAGCCAAAGCCATTCCAGCAACCACTGCCTGCATTGGATCACCCATGGCGGCAAGAGCAGCCAATGGATCGCTCTTAAAGTACGAGCGTTCTTGGCCAAGTCTGGTCAGACCGACTTGCAGCAATTCCTGTTTGATCGCCCGATTGGGGTTGGGCAGGCTGGTTGAAATCAATCCGGCTACGTCGTAACCAAGAAGAGTCAACACCGCCAGAGCCGTGGTTGTACCACCGGGAACGCTCTCCGCTAATACCAGAAATTGGGAACGGCCAGCCAGTTCTTTTCCCATGGCAAAGCCCTCTTCAAACAGGCGATCGACAGTAGAGCGTGGCTGGGCAAAACCAGTAGAAATGCAATCGGCGACCGTGTTACCCAGAGAAATAAATGAAGCCTGTGGGGTCTGAAATACCCCGCAATCAACAACGGTAATCGGCCATTCGAATAATTGAGCACATGCCCTGGTAAGAATTACCGGCGATACCACTCCAGCCGGTGACCTCGGTATCATGCTGCCGGCAGACAGCTTGCCCATAAGGAGCAAATCTGCATCCAGCGCCGGTGTCAGTCGGCGCGCAGTCGGAGTTGTGCCGGCGGCGGAAACATCGGGCACGTCGCTTACGCGCGTGCCAGCCAGACAGAGGATGAATTTTAGTTGCCGAACAAGCGGCCGGCAGCGCAAAAGCACGGCAGTGGTGATTCCTTCGGGATCATTGACTACCTTGACCGGATGAGGGATTTCCTGCCGGCGAGATTTAAGCGGACTGACGATCGATTCACGACTCATGGACTAAGTCTTTCATCAACTGACAGAACGGCACCAGGGATAGTGGCAAAAGCACAATGCTCGAAATTCCCTGCCAGAGCTCCTGAGCAATGCACAGTTGTAATGTCTCATTAGGCATAAGAGCCGCCCAGGCACTCCAGCGAACGAAGGTAACAGGGCCACCCAGAAGAATATTGAAAAATACCACAACCGCCGACAACAACAAAAATTGAGGAAGCTTACTTCTCGTCAAAGAAAAGACGAGCTTAACAGACTGACCCGGACTGCCGCTGGCAGCCGCCGCCACCGGAACTGAAACAAAAGAAACCACAACAATGAAAATGCCAAGCAGAACTATTACGGCAAGCAAAGCTGTATCCGCAAATGGTGGTAAGGAAAAGAGAGGGCCGCCGACGAGATTGCGCGAACTAACCAACTTGGCAGCGGCCGATAAATAGACAATAAGAATGGGCAAGAGCATAACGGCAAAAAGCTGGAACCAGAATTGCGTTAAAAAACTACTTCTGGCTCGCACTTCGTCAATGGTCTGACTAAGCTCTTCCTTCAAGGTATTTTTGTCAGGGGGCGAAGCCTGCCGTTCCAGTTTCAACCAATACCGGCAAAAGGTGGTCAAAACAAAAAGCCATCGCCCGAAACCAACGACGAAAAGAACCAGTCCTATCAGCCCAGAAATAAGACAAAAAGCGGCGCTGCCGATTAGTTCGCTTACCGTCATGGGACCGTTGCCCAGTCTTGTATAAAAACCGACGTTACCGACGACCATGATGATCATGGCGGTGCTAACCAGCACAGCGGGAAGCACGCACTTGGGGGCAAAAACCAAAATATAATTGCTGTTTCGTCGCCAAAATGCCAGCGAGAATAATGCTTGCCAGGGCTTTGAACTTGAATCGTTCACAGAATTGTTAGCCGGCGATTGGTCTTGCCATTCTTGGCTGCCGATCTTTTCCTTATCAAGCATGCCAATTAAGAACCCCCAAGCCAGGTTGCTTGCCCTTCATCAGTCCGCTTGCCCGATTTAATATCAATGCCAGCCGTCTACCAAGGAGGTCCTGCCACTAATCGTCCTTAGCAATTATATTCAGGCAAATGAGGAGGCTTCAACCTCCCTCATTGCTGTGCTTAATTGACTCAGCTCCGCTGAGGATTCCTATCCTGTAGTGAATAATCAGTCCGTCTGAGCTGTATTCGGGTCCGGAAGGGCAAATTTATGGCCTGAGCCTGTCCTGGCCGGATGCCTAGTTTATCGCCGTACCCCCCTATCGGGAGGGCTGCCAATATAATAGCCAACTGCTCTTAAAAGTCACCCGTAGGATTCCCATTGGGCATACCCTTCCGGCCAGACTTCGTTTTCGGACCAGGCGGTCATT
>PSRH01000275.1 GCA_003175915.1 Candidatus Melainabacteria bacterium
AGACCCCTGTTAGTGTAGGCGATCACGTCTTTCATCTCTACGTAATTCAAGTGGATGAGCGCGACCAGCTGCAAGCATATCTAATGGAAAAGGGCGTCCAGTGCCTGATTCACTATCCAATTCCCGCTCATTTGCAAAAGGCATATAGTTATCTGGGCTATAAGCCAGGCGATTTGCCTGTCACCGAACGAGTTGCCTCCAGGATTCTCAGCCTGCCAATGTTTCCTGAATTGACAGAAGAACAGATAGATTATGTGATCGACTGCATCAAAGAATTCCCAGGTCGACCAGCGACGATCAAGCAGGAGGAGGCAATTGATCCAGTCAGCGTCAAACCTACGATCACGCAACAATCACGAAGCTAGAATGACCAACTCCAATCATCGGCTCAGTTCAGTTTCGCTGATTATTCCTGCATACAACGACGAAACCACAGTAGGAAGGCTGATTGGCGACAGCGCCAGTTTGCTTGAACAAATATGCCCCGACTACGAAATCATCGTCACCAATGACGGCAGCAAAGACAAGACGCTCTCTGTCATTCGCCAAATGGCCGGCAGTAATCCGCACCTTCGCATAATCAATCATGAGATGAATCAGGGCTTTGGCAGGACAATCAGGGAGCTTTATCTGGCCGGCACAAAGGATTTCATCTTCTCCTTACCGGGTGATTACCAGTACGCGCCGAAGGAATTATTGAAAATGGCGCAAGGTCTCAGTAACTATGATTTTGTCATAGGTCTGCGCGTCAAGCGCAATGATCCCTGGCGACGCAAGCTGCAGTCCAAGGTCTACAATTTGATGCTGCGCCTGCTCTACGGTCACAAGCACAAAGACGTTAACTCGATCAAGCTTTTCAGACGCGCCATTCTAGACAAAATTCAGCTGAAATCCCAAACCGCCTTTGTCGACGCGGAGCTTTGCATTAGGTGCGAGAAGGCTGGCTTCAAAGTGATTGAAATCCCGATTGAGCATCTGCCTCGCCTTACACAAGGGGCATCCGGTGGAAAGTTTTCTGTCATCTCCGAGACCTTTGCGGATTTGCTAACCATGCGATCAACCTTTTAGCGCGCCAAGAGAGGCAAAAAGCCAAGCTTCCAAAAGGACAACCTAATTTTTTGGTTTCAGCGGTGAACTTACCGAATATTTCCACAGAATAGGCAATTTTCTTACATGCAGTTTATACCGCAGATCATTTTCAGGTTCTAAACTAAAAATGGTTAGAAAAGTACGTAATAGATAAATCAAGGGATGGTCAGCACCAGTTATGGTTGCAGGCTTACAGAGGAAGAAGGAAGTCGGTACAAAATCGGGCGATTGGGCCCGGCTAGGTTCTTTTGTTCTGACCTGTATTCTGACAGCGATCATTTTCTCTTCCTGCATATATTCAGACCATCCACTGACGCCTCGCGGTACCAAAGACGACAGGATCTGCGGGGCATGGCGTCTGGTTGATGACAAGAACAATTCGCAGATGCAATTGTCTATTGAACGCGAAAAGGACGGCTGGTACAAGATTTGCGAAAAGGAGCAAGGGCCGGGCGAAAAGGAGCACACCTCGACGGACCGCTGTTACCCATCTTTGACTAAATGCGGCAACTTTCTCAACATCGAATTCCGCGTCGCCCTCAAGCAAGAGGGTAAACAGCAGACGCAATCCGTTCCGAAATTCATGTTCGTCAAATACACGGTGACTAAAGATGATCTATGGATCTGGAACATTGACGAAACCATTCTCATGGTCGATATTCACAATAGACGCCTGGTAGGCGAAATAGACAACGCCAGCACACCCTGGCGGATTGTCCGCATTCACGACACCGCCAGCCACATCCTCGACTACTTCAATGAACAAGCTAAGGGGACTCTGTTTGTAGCAGCAGGCCACTTCAAGCGAGTTTGAGAAAGATTGGGCGTGCCCCTAGGCAGGTTCACGACTGGGTCGTCGCCACCGTTGCTTCGCTCTTATAGGGTGGGCTCAATTGGCGATAGCAGTGAATAGCCATTAATTGCCACCATATAAATAAAACCGGCATTGCCAACCCGGTAAAAAACTCCGATAGCGAAGTTGCTCGCATATGCATGATCGAAGCAATCGTGGTTGTTACGATGGAAACCAAAATGCCGGTAATAATGGCAGGAATGAAGAGTATGCCAACAGCAGCAAGGTTAAAGAGCACCAACTTCCAGAATCTGCCGCTGGTAATCTGCCAACTGTATTTGAGCGCCGCCAAAGGACCTAATTCACGCTCGGCAATCGCAGGAGCGTAAAGGCTTAAGCGAATCATCAATATCACACCGGGGATCACCAAAAGTAAAAAACCCAGGCCGCAAGCCAGTAAGGCCAAGAGATGCGCACAAAGAAACTTCCAAAATAGCTTCGTCTTGCTAAATAAAATCGAGAATTTCGGATTTCCCCCATCGCAAAAACCCAAAAAGATATTGATCAGGCCACCAGCGAAAAAAGAACCATAAATGATGACAACTAACGAGCGCAGATGTTCGTCCAAGAAAAGCGTTAAAGATTGACAGATCGTACCGGCTATATAGAAAGCCCCAAGAAGAAGAAGGAAATGCTCGCGAAAGGTCTTATTGGCAAAGCTAATAGCTGGCCTAATCTCCGGCACCGCGACATCTTGGCTCATTATCCGTCTCCCTGGATAGCTGTGGCGCCTCCAGTCTCTCCCAAGGATGGCAACGTGTCAATTAATGAGATCGCTTCGCACTGGCAAATATCTGGTAGTATCCGTCTAGATACCCTTTCAGGACATAGCCGTACCAGGTTCATGAAGAGAAAAACAGCCAGTACTGAAGCATATTTCCTTACTTTCTTCCTCTGTATATGCCTTGTATCAATATCATCAGCCCCGGCCAAGGAGAACGATCAAGTGAGCAACGCATCGAATCAACCGGAAGACATGAAAAACAAGCCAAAGAGTTATTGGCAACAAAAGCTTGAACCAAACACCTTTTTTGTAACCCGTTGTAGTGGTACGGAAGCGCCGTTCACCGGCAAATATTGGGACAACCACTTGCCCGGCATCTACAAGTGCAGCAATTGTGGACAACCCTTATTTGATGCCAAAGACAAGTTCGACTCCGGCACGGGCTGGCCTAGCTTTACCCGTTTCGAAGGAGACAGCGTCGAGAGCCGAACTGATAACTCGCACGGCATGCAGCGGGAAGAGGTCGTCTGCAAGCACTGCGGAGCGCATCTGGGCCATGTTTTCGAAGATGGGCCGGAACCAACAGGACTGCGTTATTGCATAAACTCGGCTTCTCTGGATTTTCACGAAGACAAAGTGCGGAAATGAAGCTTCGCTGGCCGGCATTGCCTTTCAGCTAACGAGAACGTCACTAGTTTCCTCTTCTTTGGTCATCGCCTGAGCGGGAATGCGGAACCAGAAAGTGCTGCCTCGCCCTTCTTCGCTCTCAAAGCCAATCATGCCACCATGCTGCTCAACGATCAGCTTGCAAATATTCAAGCCAAGACCCGTGCCCCTTTGACCCGAAACTCTAGTTCCTTTTACCTGCTTGTATCTTTCGAACAGATTACTTCTGTGCGCCCTCGGTATGCCCGGGCCTTGATCAATCACTTTAAATTGCACGTAGTTTGGCACCTTTTCGACGATCACTGTTACTAGTGAACCGCGCGGAGAAAATTTCACCGCGTTAGACAGGAGATTGGTCATTACCTGCGTCAGTCTGTCCCCGTCAGCATATAAGTGAATGTCGCTCGATGGAATTTGCAAGCGAATGCCCAAGGCATCAGCAAATCCGCGCACCGCATCGAGACTGTTTTCCAGTATGTAGGCAGCCGGCACCATATCGAAATCCATCTCCATCTTGCCGGCTTCCATCTTTTCAACATCGAGCAACTCGTTAATCAAGCCTATGACCCTGGTGACGTTTGACTCGGCACTCTTCAATTCCTTCACTGCGCCGTCGGAGACCATTCCGTAGGTATTGGTCAACAAAAGGCTAAGGGACCCCCGCACGGAAGTTAGGGGAGTTCTCAGGTCATGCGTGATCATGGCTACGAACTCTTGTTTCAGTCGGGCAGCTTCATCAAGACTTTCGGCCATGCCGTGAAATACTCTGTCCAAATGAGAAATCTCGTCTCCCCCGCCGACCAGGTTGTGTAAGGGTTCACCACTGGCCAACCTGAGCGAGTTATCCATCAATAATCCCAGGCGCCGGCTAGTGCTTTGGTTGACCCATACAGCCAGGGAAAGAGCCAGAAGGATGCTGAAGATGACCCCCACTAAGAGAGCGTAGTTGACTGCCAAGTTCGCCTGTTCTTGTACTTCCGGTGAGGTCGGTCCTACGGCTGCCTCGAATGTAGCCAACTCTTTCATTTTGGTAACGAGATCGGACATACTCGCAGCCACTTCCTTTTGCACATTGTGATGAGGAACCATGGAGAAATCCTCTCCACCCTCATCAACTGATTGTTTTGTATCAGCCAACAAAGTCAGGGCCGTCTTGACGCCATCCTCTATGCGGCCAACCAGCTCCGCTTCCTGTTTGTTGCGACCGGCCATCTTCTTGAGATTGTTGATGTGAGTAGCTACCTGATCGATGTTTTCGCTGAACCGATCGCTATAGCTTCGATTTCTCAACACTCTGTATGCCACTATTGCCGTACCGGCGTTGTACAAATCGCGCATAATTTCGCTGGCTTCACCAACCATGGCACGGGCGTGGTCGGCCCTCGCTCTTTCGTATTCCGCATGTTTGAACATGCCATAGAGGACCGCTATGAAGATGAGCTCAAAGGCAAGCGGCACCGAAACCAGGATCAGCCCTTTATGAGTGAGTTTAAGATTGAATTTCATAGGATGATGGTCACCGATTTTGTCGGCTAATTCAAATTCTGACAGACTTATGGACAGGCAAGCATGTCAAGCTATATTAGAAGCTCGGCTTTAATCTTGCCTGCTTCAGTGCCTGAAAATCGTTTCTCCTAAAATTCACCTTGCTTTGAAAGCTAACCCTGCCCTATTCTCATAATGGCTCCCTTTTGGGGAAGGGCTCGTCAACGAAGAGGCAAATCTGCCAATTATTATCCGCCTCCTTTTAGTGTTAACGGCCGCGATTTGTACCGCTGCTTTCGCAGGCGATGCCTTCTCGACTGGTTTAGCCCTAGCCAAAGGCAAACACTACAAGGAGGCAATCGAGAAGTTCAAACAAGCCGCCGCCGCCAATCAAAATAAATTTGAAGCGTATTCGCAGTTGGGTCAAGCCTATGAAGCCCTAAACCAAGATCGGCAAGCCATTGAAAGTTATAGCCAGGCGCTTAAGATCAAGCCGGATGCCTTGCCAATTCTTATCATGCGCGCCCGATTGTGTGTGAAATTGGGTGATGTGGACCAAGCAATCAATGACACCAACCGCGTCATCAAGCTAAAGCCCGAGCTTGAAGGCCCTTACGGCGTAAGGGCTCAGGCCTTTGTCCTCAAAAAAAATCTGAACGCGGCTATCGACGACTTGAACAAAGTCATAAGCTTAGGCGACAAAAGACCGGCCATTTTTGCCTTTCGCGCCAGCGTTTACCTAGAACAAAAGCAATATGGACTGGCGCTTGACGATGCCAACCATGCACTAAGCAGCGAGCCAAATAACACACAAGCCCTTTGGGTCAGGTCGGTCGCCTTCTATCGCCTTAACCAGACGGCGAAAGCGGTGGCTGATGCCAATAGATTGCTCAGCCTAGATCCAAACTTTCCCGCTTATCGTTTGCGCGGTGAAATCAATTATCAGGCGAAGGATTTTAAGAAGGCAATCGCAGATTTTAACGAGTATGAGCGTTGCGCTCCTGAGGATTACGACCTCTACTTTCTTCGCGGTGACGCCTATTTCGCCGCAGGCGACATCGACAAGGCGATTAAAGACTACCTCCGAGCAACGCGGCTCGGCCCACAGTCCAGGGTTGAAGATGCCATGCTCCACCTCAAAGTAGCGCTGGAAAGATACGCCAAGCCGTATGAGCAACATGGCGACTTTCAGCATTTATTAGAGGCCTACACCCTGATCATTTCTTATTTCCCGAGGGATCCAAGCTTTTATACCAGCCGGGCTTTCATCTATTACCGTCTCAAGCAGTACAAGAAAGCGATTGAAGACTGCAATCACGTTACCGCCATGGTTCCGGGTTGGACGGAAGCCTGGGAAACACGCGGCAATCTATACAGCAAGCTGGGTGATTACAAAAGGGCACTTGCTGATTATAACCAGGCTATTAAATTGAATCCAAACCTGTTTGGTCTTTATAAAAGTCGCGGTTATGCTCATTTGCAGTTGGGTCAGTATGAGAATGCCGTAAAAGATTACACGCATTTGCTCGACCTCCTGCCTGATAATCTGGATTCTTACCGCAACCGCGCCCAGGCCTATGAAAAGCTGGGGCGACATGATTTAGCTGTGCGCGATCTCAATAAGATCAAAGAAGAGTCGGCGAAGTTGGAGAAATTTGAGCGCTAAGAGAAGAAGGCGAAACTATTGTCCGGCCCCGACTTCCTGTAATTCTTTATCAGCACCGTCGGACACTTCCAGTTTATAGCCGACACCGTGAACGGTTTGAATTATCTGGGCTGTGCCTCTCGGACAAATCTTCTTTCTCAGCGTGTACATATACGTACGCACGGTGTTTGCCGAAGAATCGGAATCGGAGGACCAAATCCGCTCCAGAAGAGCATCTGCGCTAAAGATTTGATTGGGGTGACGCATGAGAAACTGGAGCAGGGCAAACTCCTTAGGTAGAAGGGCTACCGGTGCACCGGCGTTTTGAACGCAACCACTAGCAGGTTCGAGAGTCAAGTTACCGACCTTTATCACCTCATCCACTAGTCCGGCCGGGCGACGAAGCAAGGCCTTAATCCTCGAACTCAACTCTTCAAAATGAAACGGCTTAGTAAGATAATCATCCGCGCCAGCATCCAATCCGCTTGTTTTATCTTTCACTTCCCCTTTGCCGGTAAGCATAAGAATAGGCGTGCGGCCACCGCAGCTCCGGTATTCCTTGCATATTTCCAGCCCGGTAAGGTCGGGCAGGTTCCAGTCAAGAATCACCAGTTCATATTTGTAGAAGCGCAGACGCCCAAGCCCTTCTCCGCCATTGTTAACGGTCTCTACAGAGTGCCGCTCGCGCGTCAGCCAGTCGCGCACTTTATTGCAAAGATCCGGATCGTCTTCAATAATTAGAATCTTGGCCATAAAACTCAAGCCAGAACATACTAGAGGGACATTGTCCAGCATTCACGGGGCAAGAGCAATATTCCCCTAACGCCAAACTTTCAACAATGGCTGAGACGCCCCTCCGTAAGGCGGCCTGCCTTAATCTGCCGTTGTTTCACCATAGGATCCCCAAAAATTGTCATTATTCAACACAACTAGATGTGTTAGAGGAGCCCCACCGGCGAAGCGATAGAGAGCCGTTAGCCCATGATTACAAAGTCGATAACTAAGGGGGGTGCCTTTTAGGCACCCCCGCAAGTCTTTTCCGTCGGATGTATCGAGGTCTCTTGCTGTTGCCACCAAGGCACAGAGACCTCTGCATGTATTGCACCAAGTGAACGTGAAAAGAGCGTGAAGGAATTAAGCCGAATTGATTAAACTGGCAATATAGATTGATCAACCAGGCGCTAACTGGGCCCAATTTGCCGGCGCCCGTGATAAAGCGCCACTAAGAAGAAACCATTATTCACTTAAATCCGATACATCCCCGATTGCCAGAGCGCCTGGCGCTTTCTTTAAGCATCGCCGGCGCTTTAAAGACTCTAACGGAGAAAATCAAGTCCTTAAGCCAATTTTCCTTATCTTCTTGAATGGCAAATCGTATAATGCTCGCACGCGCAGGCGGTGTAAATATATCGCGCATATAAGAGAGGTCGTATGCCGAAACAACGGTTATTAACGCTGAAAGAGGCTGCCGATGCTCTCGGCATAGACGAAAAAGCAGTACAGGCTCAATTAGTTGCCGGCCAACTTAAGGGCGAGAAAAAGTCTGCCTGGTTACAAGACAAATGGTTCGTTTATAAAGGCGAAGTGGATGAACGTCTCTCTAAGAAGGAGAGTGAATCGAAGCCTAATAGCAAGGGGCAATCGTCCGCCAAACAGCTTCCTGCTTCGGATCAAGCAATCAGCGTCGATCTCAAGGCACTCATGGGTCCCAAGCGCGGCGCTGCCGCGAGCAAATCCGATAGCGAAGATGAAGTACGGTTGTGGCTCGCTACCGAAAGAGAAAGGCTCAAACTTATTGTTGAGCAAGTAATGCAACCATTGGTAGAAAAAATTGCATCGCAGGCACAATTACTGGCGGAGAAGGACCGCATCATCGACGAGCAGGCTAAGCAACTGAAGCTCCTGCCTGATCTGGTTGAGAAGCAAGCTCTTGAGGCCCGTGCCCAAAAAGAAGCAGAGATGTCCCAACTCAAAGAAAAGATTGCTAACCTGAAAGAGCAAAATCAACAAGGCGAAGTCGCTAAAGTCAAGGTAGTTGAGCTGGAGAGCACGCTGAAAGAATTAAAACGCCTGGAAGCAGAGAGCAAGGAATCAGCTGAGAAGAAATACGAACAGTTAAAGCAGGAAAGAGAAAGGCAAGTTAAAGAAATGACAGAGGAACTGTCTGCGCTTTCCGATCAACTGGAGTTCGCCCGGCGTCCCTGGTGGAAGAAGTTCGCCAGATAAGAGCCGCTCTATAGCGCCAGATGATTCTATCGGAAGAATCGTGCACGCAACTGATCTAACCAAGAGCTAGATTTGCTTTTACGAAGACATTCACCAACTAGGGGAATGATTCTGCCCTCGTCGATGGCATTCTTGAACTCTTCATTCACTTGCTGAGTGATGCGGAACGTTTTTTGCGGATCGTATTCGGAATAAACGCCCCATTCCGTCTGTGGATCCGAAACGATAAGATCAAAGTGCTTGACGAATGCAGCGACTTCCTCGGCGATTTTCTCGTACTGTTCCTGGCCAAAAAAATAGTTCATTTCGAGTGAAGCGAATTTTCGCGCTTCCTCTTTCTCGGTTTCAGTCGTCCCGGGTAGCCATGTCAGCTTGCTTTCGTCATAGTAAGTTATGCCAAAGCCGCCACCGGTCGCTTCGCTGCTGTAGCCAGCTTCGCATGGTTCATCCTCACAAACCTCACCGCCTGGTCGACTGCGCCAGTAATCAGCAAATTGGTCAACCGAGATTTTGCGGTCCACCTGCCGGGTGCGGAAGTATAGTTCGTAAGTCATGCCTGGATGTTAATCGCTCAACCGTGAGATTACTGTGAGGAACGACCCTAAATTCTCACGTCTTCAAAAGCTTGCCGGCAGATATCAATTGTAAAATCGATTTCTTCGTTTGTGTGAGCGGCCGAGAGGCAGGCGGCATCTACTGCTGTGGGCGGCATATATATGCCACGATCCAATAGGTAGTGAAAAAACCTGGCATAGGCTTTAGTGTCCACGGCTAGCGAATCGCTAAAGTTTTTCACCGGCTGTCCGGAGAAAACGATGCTAAACATCGACCCAGCTCGTTGCAGTCGAACTGGCACCTTGGTTTGTTCGATCGCTTGCCAAAGACCAGCAAAAAATCTAGCACTCTTACGCTCTAATTCAGTGAATATGCCAGGCTCTGACAATAGTCGCAATATTTCGATGCCACCAGCCATAGTGACAGGGTTGCCTGAAAAGGTTCCCGCCTGGTAAACGCGACCGACCGGAAAGAGGTTACGCATAATTGCTTCCGGACCGCCGTAGGCACCGATCGGCATACCTCCACCCAATGCCTTACCGAAACAGCTCAGATCGGGTTTCACGCCATAGAGTTCTTGAGCACCCCCAAGTCTAATCCGGCAACCTGTTAAAACTTCGTCGAAAATCAACAAGGCACCATATTTAGTGCAAAGTCGCCTGACTTCTTGCAAGTAACCCGCCTCGGGAGGGATGACACACATGGAGCCGGCCACTGGCTCCATCAAAACTGCGGCGATTTCATCTCCCCAGGACTGGAAACACTCAGCCAGAGCATGGGCATTATTGAATTCAATTAAAAACGACTGATCGGCACTGGGCTGGGGAATACCCAGGCTAGACTGGTGCCGGCTTGAGGCGAGAACGCTATCGCTGTGCCCGTGATAACAACCTTCTAGAATGACCAGCTTACTGCGTCCGGTGGCGCCGCGGGCCAGACGAACTGCGCTCATCACCGCCTCAGTGCCTGAGTTAACGAAGCGCACCTGTTCAAGGCTTTCGATATATTCAACCATTCTTGTGGCCAATTCCAGCTCCAGTTCGTGGGGCGCACCAAACACCGGGCCGTGCGCAAGGGCATCCTGGCAGGCAGCGACAATTGCTGGGTGAGAGTGCCCCAGGATCGCCGGCCCCCAGGCTCCCAAATAGTCCAGGTAGGTATTGCCGTCTATGTCAAACAGGCGAGAACCCTGCGCTTTCGAGAAGAATATCGTGTGGCCGCCTACTTCATGAAAGGAGCGAAACGGACTGTTGACGCCTCCTGGCACGAGCCTGGCTAGTTGAGTCGAACGTTGCGCCGATAATGTACGGGTAAGCTGTTTAACTGTGATCATTTGGCGTCAGCCCGGTGTCCCCAAAAGGTCATTTAGTCCACTCTTGGCAAGCCAAGCATCGATTCGAATTGCCCCTTTTTCGGGTGTTTGCCAGAAATTTGTCTACCTCTTAAGGCGCGCGGCTCCATTTTCGCCTCAACGGCAATGGCTTCGAAACTGGCCTCATTACTCAAACAGTCACGGCAGTTAACGGTAATCGTATGCTTACCGGCCTCAATGTCGTTTGGAATCAAAACTTTGATTTGCACCGGCGAGCAAGCTTTAAGAACGGTACTTTTCTTACCGTCAATCAACACGGCATTTTCGTGCCAGACGCCTTGAAAATTATGCCCGCTGACGACGAGCATACCGCCAGGATGAACAGGGTTGGTTACCGAGTCAATGTGCGGTGGCTCTTGTTGATCCGAAGCTGCCAATGGCTGAAGCACTTCAACGACACCCAAGAGACCCTCAGGTTCTCCCGGTCGAGTTACCTTAAGACTCTTACCTGGCGTGGCGTCTTCCGGCACGTTATAAATCGCTTTCCCGTCTTCATCTTGATTGACCGGGACGCCGTTGAAACTAAGGCCCGATTGGCGTTGCCCACTCCCTTGCACGGCACCAGCTAGCGATACTGTCAAAGGTGCTCCGGCAATAGCACGCTCGGGGAAAATCAAATCAGATGGAGCGATTACTCCAACCAGGTCGATCCTGCTGCTGCTGCTGCTGCTGCTGCT
>PSRH01000019.1 GCA_003175915.1 Candidatus Melainabacteria bacterium
CCGAATTTAGAAGGTATTGAGTATAAGCCTGCAATACGTCTTCTGGGTATCTGTCCCCACAATACGTATGCTTCTGATGGTCATAATAACCCTTGACTCGTTCAAAGTATGGTTTCGCCTCATCAAAATGCCGCTGCAGCGTTGCCACTTTAGCAAGCATTAGTACAAAGGGAATGGGCTCGTAGTTGCTAAAGTCCTTGCCATGCGCTCCGTATCTGTCATCCAATTGCGCTACGTAAAGCTTGAGGAAAGGTTCGGCCTCGCTGTATCGACCAAGGTTCATACAATACACACCCAGATGAGCAGCGGCATCACTTCCCATACGGTTTGATTGGTCGATGTCCACCATTTCTTTATAGTAAGGAATTGCCTTATCCGGTTGGTTTGTCCTGGCGTAGAAACCGGCCATGCGCTCCAACTCACCGAGCAAGTTTACTTTAGAAAAACCGGTTTCTTTCTGGCGATTGGCAAAAGCAAGCCTTGCATATTTCTCCGCTTCGTCGAATTTCCCTAGAGACAGCAAATATTCGGACATTTGTCCGTACGTATCGGCCATCAAAGAATAATTCGCAATCGCAAATCGCTCCCTAATTGATACAACTCGTCTGTACGCCTTTTCAGCGTTTGCCCAATCATACTGATTGGCATACAGCTTCGCTTCATTCTCCAGGCACTCGATTAGAGCCAGACCATTGGGATCACTTTGCTCAGCGTCTTGGATCGCCTTTTGAATCGCTTCAAGTTCCTTCCAACGCCATTCTTGTTGACTGGCTGAGGCGCCTACAAGTAATGCGCCGTTGAATGAACCTGGTAACAATCCGATCGTAGAAGCAGTGGTTAGATAACAGGCTGTAAGTAGTAAGCGACACTTCTTAACCGTAGGCCTCATGCTGAATCCCTCAACGAGCTGGATAGTGTTTGCAAAGGCATCCGTGCTGTTATTGTCTCATGATTTCCGCTAGTAGCAAAATCCCTGGACCACTTTTGTTTTTCGGAGGCCTTGTAGCGTACGGCGCTATCTGATTAGTAGAGCCTCTATCAAATTCTCGATTGCCGTTTCACCGGTCGACGCTCTTTCAGGTTATTTATTCGCCGCCGCCGCTTCCCATTTAGAAGCTGGGACTTGATGAAGCAAGTCTTCCGCCGGCGCCTTAACGAACATTGAGGCTGCAATTCCCACTAAATAAAAGAGGGATATAGTCGCACCGGCCATGGCGTAAGAGCCACCGAATATGCTGATTAGCTGACCACCGGTCAAAGCGGCTGCTGCAGCTGCAACGCGACCGACCTGAATACAGAAACCCATCGCTGTAGCCCTGAGCTTAGTCTCATAAGACTCGGGCACAAAAATGAATAATGCCGTAAAAATACCAACAGCGAAAAATCCTACGGCGAAGCACCAGGCTACCAGTGGCATTCCGAAGGATTTCGTACTGAGGAACATTCCCAGGCAGCAAGCAAGAGCGCCAATATAATACATAGCGAAAGTAGCTCGACGGCCGAGACTAAGCACAAAAGCACCTGTCAGTACTGCTGAAAATATGGCTCCAAGATTAAGAGCAATGGCAGCCATACTTCGTTCTTGCACAGCCGTACCACCAGTTAGCTGATTGATCCAGGGCGGTATCCAAGACAAGACAGCCCAATAACCAACAATCGCCGTACTTGCCAGACATATGGATAACAGTGTGCGCCCTAGATTTTCTTTCGAAAATACTTGGGGAAGCGTCGGTCGCAACAGCGCAGCTTCTTCTTCGGTTAGCTCGCTTTTTGGTTTTGTCCGCAACCGCTTTTTATACTCACGCATCAATTCAAACTGAACGGGCTCCTTGAGTTTAGCCCGAATGTAAGCAGTGAGAATGGCCGGAACCACGCCCGCCAAAAACAGCCATCGCCAGCCGATACTGCCCAGAACGAGGTTCAATAATGCTGCAATCAAATAGCCAAAGCCAAAGGAAGTGCACATAGCCCCGGTAGCATGCAGCCTGGATTTTCCAGTCCAGCATTCCGCCATGAGCACGCCACCGATACTGATCTCACCACCTATCCCACAGCCAACCAAGAATCTGTAAAAGGCCATTTCCTGCCAGGTATGACTCAATCCGCAAAGTCCCGTGCATATCGCATAAAGCAGAATCGTGTACACCAGAGTGCGAGCCCGGCCAATCTGATCAGCCATAACGCCAAAGACGATGCCACCGAGCGCCCAACCCACCATGAAGGTGGCAAGAATATAAGAGCCGTGCACGCCGACAACGCTGTGCGATTTCGTGCTCAACAGCTCGGACAGGGCCGGGAAGAGGACGAGAACGAAAATAGATGCGTCCATTCCATCGAACATTTCGCCTAGCCACGTAGCCAGTAAGACGTGCCACCGCGAAGGTCCATCAGTCGTTGCCTCAGGCGCCTGCCCGACAACAGATAATTTATTCATCCTATTTCTCCGTCACGCCTCTGGGGCCCGCCGCACCAGCATTTGCTTGAGAACAGAAATTATCAGGTATGAATCCCCCTTTAGGCTATGGGGAAATTACTTATTTGCTAAGGAAATGCAATATGTGTTCGTGAGCCAGATGTGAGCAAAAAATATCCTAAGTCAGGCGTGAGCAGTTTCGACCATCCAGGCAAAAAAAGCGTCCTGTCTCGCCTTAATTTCCTCGGGAGTCAGGTCTTCTACTCTTGTAGCAACCCCCCAGTTATGACCAAAGGGATCAACGAATTTTCCGTAGCGGTCACCCCAGAACATATTGTTCACTGGCATGGTCACCGTAGCACCGGCTTTGACCGCGCGGTTAAATACAGCGTCAACATCCTCGACAAACACATGAATAGTGACGGGCGTCCCCCCTAACGAGGTCGGTCCTTTGCAATTCATAGGCGGAATCTCTTCGCATATGAAAAGCATAGAATCGCCAATCTTAAGCTCCAGATGCATAATTCTGCGCTCGGGCGTCAGCATTCGCCCGATTTCTTCGGCGTGAAACACGTTCTTGTAAAACTCAGCCGCTTCTGATGCGCCTTTAATGACCAGGTGCGGTGTCAGCGTCCGAAAACCATTGGGCACGCCTTGCACTTTAGACATCGCTTTCTCCTACGAGGTGTGGTTGGACTGGGACACTTGAACTATTAGTTAATCATAAGACTGGTTAAAAGCCGTGTCGGATTACTCTTATCAGCCAATAATATCTGCCGCTCAGATTGCTTGGCATATGTGCAGTCCTCAGAGCTAACACCATCTGTGATACCAGTAATAAAGTTGAGTTGATCAGACTTGCTAGGTTCTCAATATATTGAGGATCATCAAGCACGCTAAACCTGACTAGTGGTTAAGCCGTATGGCATAGCTGTCCTTGAGCCACACATATATATACAAAGAAATGAGCGTAAATAAATGAGCGGATATAATTTTTGGTCCTAGACAGATATCAGGATGGCGCGTAAGATCTGGCCCATCGACCTCCTCAAGGCATCTTTATATTTTGCCCAAGACCCGACACATGGCGTTGTTGGGGTTCGCTTTAGTTAAATAGTTTCTATTCTATATATTCAGAACCAAAGGCATCCCCGGTCGGCACTTTCTCTGGTCAACGGCGTCGGCAGTCCATGGCATATTAGTTGTTCAAGCTCTTAGCGAGGACGTTAACATATGAAGAAAACCAAGGGGCTTGATAAAGCAATAGATTGGCAGCCTTCTGATCTTGAGATCGAGCAGGAGGATTGCATGGAACTGCTCAGAAAGGCGCGTATCCTCAGAGAGCGCGGCCAGAAGGAAGAGGCTGAGCAATTGTACGCCGCCCTGGTCCAAGTGCTAAGACCAGACCACGCTCAGGCTGAACTGCAAATCTAAAACGGCACAATTTGTGTTTGCAGCCTTACGAGCAGCTTAGTAAAAAGCAGCTTGTAGGAAAGGTTGTGTCTTTTTGTAGGGCGGCTTTAGCCGCCCGTTACTCGAAATACGGTTCGCTAAAAGCGACCGCTACGCGTCCCCAGTGATGACGGCCCTGGATGATGCTAGTATCAGGTTTCGGCTGGACTTACGATTGGGCCGACTCCAGGGCGAACAATGCAGTTAGAGCAGGTAAATTACGAAGTCCTTGACAAAGCGAAACTGGCCTTCATTGATGCCAGTAAGAAGACCCTTCGCTTTGCCGAAAGATACGGCTTCGTACCGGATGAGAAGTTGGGAGCTAGTGCCAACGTCTTCGCTCTTGACTTGAAGCCTTTCCTGGCACAGCGCGCCGAGAAGCTGTTCATCACTCTCATACCAGAGGGGCTGGGAACAGCCGACGATGCGCGTCCCAACGATTTGACGCCCAAAGAGTTGGAAGTTTTCTGGCACAACGTCGGTCTTAAAACAATGGGAGCGCTCACTAACGACGCTGCTTCCGGTGGGATGCAGACCATCCTCATATCACTCTATCTTCCTTCAAGTACTCCGGAACGCGTGTTTGATCAATCCTTTCTAAATGGATTTCTCGAAGGCTTTGTCAGTGGTTGCAAAACGGTTGGTTGTGTATGGATTTCCGGTGAGACGCCTCAATTAAAGGGCAAAATTTGCCAGGATAAACTCGACGTCGCCGGAGCGCTATTCGGACTTATGCCACCAGGGATAACACCAATCGATGGTGCTAATCTCAGGGCCGGCAATAAAATCGTCTTCCTGGCTAGCTCTGGGCCTCACGAGAACGGTTTCACAACCTTAAGAAAGATCGCTGAGGACCTACCCGCCGGATACAGGACGAAATTGCCTGATGGTACGGAGTTCTGGCAAGCAATCAACGCCCCATCCGTGCTCTACACGCCCTTCATCCAGGATCTTCTCAAAGCCAAGGTGGCAGTGACCGGGATAGAGAACATTACCGGCCACGGATGGCAGAAATTGATGAGGTCAAAGAAGCCCTTACGATACGTCATTGAGCAAATGCTACCGGTACCGCCCGTCTTCCAGTTTGTCGAGAAAGTGACAGGCATGGATAGATCGGCAATGCTAAAAATCTTCAACTGCGGCGTGGGAATGGCCGTATACCTCGACAATCAGCCAAATGCTCAGGAAGCTATAAAGATCGCCGAGAAACACGGATTGGATGCCATTATCGCCGGAGAGATTGTCGAGGCACCCAGGCGTGAGATCGCCATCGAGCCGCTTAGTATTCGTCTGGATGATAAGACCTTTGGGCTAGGCAAAGATTAGCTCAATCCTTCTTGTTATGTTGGGCGTTGCCACCCCAAGCGCTCCAACCATCGGCATCTTTCCCCCCAGTTTTAATGCAGACAACCAGACCATTGGACGTTCCCATATAGACATTTCCATGAGCCAGAGCCGGTTGGAAACTCATCGGCTGTTTCGTCGCATAAATGAAATTAACTCGTCCGTCCTTCTGATCCATTGCTACCAGGTGGCCTGAAGCGCTAGTTAGATACATGCCTTTCTGACCGAGAGCCGGTGGCGAAAATACCTGACTCCCCGCACCGACATCCCTACCGCGGAAATTTGCTTGCCAATTTGGCGCACCGGCCGAATTAGCGACGGCCTGCACTTGAGCTCCTTGGGCATTCATTACTGCACCATTTTTGAAGGCAGCCCGGGAACCCTGGAAGGCCCAGCCTCCCGCTACGGTACCAACTCCGACATTTTGCTTGGCTTTTGCCATTTCAGCAGTCGATGGTGCTCCACCTCCAAAACCAACAGAAGCATCCAGCGACGCTTGAGCGGATGTAGATAGAGCTGCGCCCCCTCCGGAAGCTAGATAAGGTGCCGGAGCCGGGGCCATGATCGGTGATGACGCCGGTTCAGCATATGAAGGTGCCTGGCGCATCTGGGCGAGGCCCTCATAGACAGAGTTTTTTACTGTTTTCCGTTGGGTCACAATCACCTGTCCGTTAGCTATAAGCGGCGCACTGGTTCCTGCATGCTCTTTTTTCCAGGCAAGCTTCCCGTCGTTGGTTTGAAAGCAAAAGGAGGTGCCGTCAAAGCAAGTCGTATAGACTTTGTCCCCATCAACGACCGGCGCTGAAATTACATCGGCGGAAATCGGTTGATCCCAAATATGTTTGCCGGTGCGCAAGTCAGCACAAAGGAGGCGGTGTCCAGGCGGACTGGTCTTCCCTACTTGTTGCTTAGCGCTTCCACCCTCAGTATTCATCACCGGGTGAACGGCCGCACCACCAGGATAAGCTATGAACAACCGCCCATTGGCCACTGCGGGCTGGCTCATGAGCGGATCTCCCAACCACTGCTGCCAAACTAGTTTGCCTGACTTGGCATCAAGCACGTAAACAGTGCAACTTTCCGTATTAAACACACAAAAACCGTCTTCCACGACGGCTGCTGTTGGTCCATCATCACCTGTACGGTATTGCCAGACCAGGCGTCCGCTTTCAGCGTCAAACGCATAGAATTCGTGCGATCCATATCCGCCACCCACGAAGAGCATTCCTTCCCAATAGGCAGGAGTTGCGATCGGGCGGTTGCCCGGAATCTTAATCACCCAGCCTTCCTTAGAATCAGGCGTTCGAAACACCGTCGCCTTCAATTCGAACTTAGGTGTGGGCAAGGGCAATGGCGTGGCGCTATCCAGATCTACTTCAAATTTTTTAGGAGCAGCCGTTGCCATTGCTGCGCCAATGAGCGGCACAGGC